>CAZBVD010000424.1:0-1908 GCA_964495235.1 uncultured Dysgonomonadaceae bacterium
TGTTAGGAAAGATTTCAGAAATTAACACCCATGTAATAGGTCCCCATGACATCATAAAAGAAGCAGTATAGATAATTATAAATATTAGTGTGCCTATTCCAATAATATTGAAGTACGCTAAACCAGAAATTGCAAACATTCCTACGGCCATTCCAATTGAACCAATAATTAGCAGAGGCTTTCTTCCTAGCTTATCTACAGTTGTAATAGCAAAGACCGTAAATATAACATTTACAAGACCCATCACTACTGTTTGCAACATAGAAGCATCTTTTCCAGCACCCATGCTTTCAAATATGCGAGGAGCATAATATAAGGCAACATTAATACCAACAAACTGTTGAAAAATAGAGAGTAGTATGCCAATAAGAACCACCTTTTTACCATAAGAGAATATTTTTCCTGAATGGCTATTGAGCGTGCTTTTTATGTCAATAATTATTTCTTTTGCACGCTCTTTACCATTAATACTAGTAAGCACGCGTAGAGCCTCTTCGTTTTTGTTGGTTAAGGCTAAATAGCGAGGTGTTTCTGGAACAAAGAATAGCAGAATTCCGAAAATTGTAGCTGGGATAGCTTCCGAAAAGAACATGTATCTCCATCCTATTGAATTAATCCATTCAATGCCTTGCCCATTTGCAATGCCCCAATTAACAAAATATACTACAAGCATGCCAAAGATGATAGCAAACTGGTTAAGAGAAACCAATCTTCCGCGAATATCAGCTGGGGCAATTTCCCCTATATATACAGGGCTGATAGCAGATGCAAGTCCAACTCCAATACCTCCGATAATTCTGTAGAGGTTAAACATCATTAAAAGACTGATGCTTGGCACACCTTTTTCAAAGAAAAGAAACTCTGGATAGCCTGAACCTAGTGCTGATATAAAGAAAAGCAATGCAGCAAGCATTAGCGAACGTTTACGTCCAAACCGTGACGAAAGAATACCCGAAATGGCACCACCTATAATGCAGCCAATTAATGCACTTGAAGTAGTTGCTCCGTGAATGAATGAGCTTAAACCTTGGCTATCGATGAGGTATGCTTGGATAGACTTTTCTGCACCTGAAATGACTGCTGTATCGTAACCAAATAGTAGACCGCCTAAAGTTGCGACCAAAGTCAATCCAACTACATAAAACTTGTTCTGATCATTTTTCATTGTTTAATTTATTTGTCTTATTTAAGATGTTTAAGGTTTGAGATAATTGTATAAATTAAATTGAAATATTTCTGTTTTTAATGAGGTCATGAAGTAAATATTTACTCCATGACCCATTAAAAATTAATTCAGTTATTGTTTAAAAGCAGTTTAGATGTATAGGTTGATTAACTGCTCATATAGCTCTTGCTTGGCACTAATTTGTTTAGGCTCACCATTCTCTATTGCTATTTTACGCAAGTCTTCTAGCGTTAACTTACCTTGTGTAAATTCAGCACCTTTTCCACTATCAAAAGAGGCATAGCGTTCATTACGCATTTTTATGTAGTCAGATTCTTTTAATATGGTATCGGTTATAAGTAATGCACGCGCAAACACATCCATGCCCGCAATGTGCGCGATAAACAGATCTTCCAAATCAGTAGAAGAGCGTCTGAGTTTAGCATCGAAGTTGATACCACCTGTTTTAAAACCACCTGCTTCTTGAATTACCAACATGGCTTCTACAGTTTCGTATATGTTGATAGGGAATTGATCTGTGTCCCAACCGTTTTGATAATCACCACGATTAGCATCAATTGACCCCAGCATATCGTTGTCGGCTGCAACTTGTAGTTCGTGTTGGAAGGTATGATTGGCCAATGTGGCATGATTTATCTCAACATTTATTTTAAAGTCTTTATCCAGTCCATGTTGACGTAAAAATCCAGCTACTGTAGCAGCATCAAAATCGTATTGATGTT
>CAZBVD010000425.1:0-1906 GCA_964495235.1 uncultured Dysgonomonadaceae bacterium
CTTAAAAATGAGATTACCTTAGAGGTAAAACCATTTCAGCAATATACCGAAGCGCCACAACCTCCGGGAGTGCTTATGATGAACCCTCCGTATGGAGAGCGCATAAGAATAAACGATATTGAGGCCCTATATAATATGATAGGCGAGCGTTTGAAGCATGTTTTTACCGGATACGACGCTTATGTGCTTAGCAATAAAAAAGAAAATTTTGATGGAGTTGGATTGAAACCAGCCAAACGTTATTTCCTCTACAACGGACCGTTAGAAGTTGAGATGCGTAAATTCGAAATATTTGCAGGTAGGCGAGACGACCGTTCAAAGGATGAGGTGTCAACAAGAAGATACGACCGTGATAGTCGCCCCGTGGGTGAAAACAAAAGAGAGTTTAAGCAAGATTTTGCTCCTCCTAGAGGCGACGATAGACACAGAAGTAGAGAAGATAGAGGTGGTTTCAGAGATAAAGATGCTAGCCAAAGCAACGATAGAAGAGGTTATAGAGATAGGAGTGCTGGCCCAAGCCCTGATAGAGGTGGATATAGAGAAAGGGATTTAGGCCCAAGCCGTGATAGAGGAGGCTTTAGAGATAGAGATTCAGGTCAAGGCCCTGATAGAGGAGGCTTTAAAGAAAGAGAAAGAAGTTTTGGAGGTGACAGACCTAGAGGTGGCAACAGGGAAGACAGACCACAAAGAGAATATAAGCCATACGACCGCAAGGATATTATTTTTGATGATACTACCAATCGCCCTGTATTCAGAAAGAAAGACACAGATGAGCATGAGCCAAAAAGAGAGCTTATTGATCTGAAAAAGAGAAAAAGCGAGATAGGCGGCGGAGCTCCTGGTGCAGAACGTAGAGTAAACAAAGTTTTTATTGCACGTAAGCGTCCTGCAAAGAAAGACAACTCAGACACCAACGCAACTAAGGACGCTGATAAAGAATAAATCGGCAATATAAGTAATGATAACGGGTGCAATTCTCATGAAAGTGAGATAAACACTCCCACTGACGAGGCTATCTATAATGGATGGTCTCGTCTTTTTATATATTGCTTGTTTACTAAAACTATAGAACGCATTAATCATGACATTTTATTGATATGTGAGTTGGTGTTTAGAAATCTGCTAAATGTTCGTCCGTTATGTTTGGATAAAGAACCCGTTTTTTAAGTATCGTTCGCTTTTATCTGGTCTCTTAGTTTGTCAAAGTGCGGTTGTTGAGCCTGTAGATTGGTAGGTATCTGCTGCATTGCCCCCCATATGTCATTAAGTTAAACATTTTGTAATGTGTCTCTGCTGTTTTCTGCTGAGATCACATTTTCTGTTTGCATTTTAAGCCTTGTCTAGCCTAAAGGCTAGAGGTTGAATTATATCGGGCCTTCAGCCCTAAGCCCATAATTTATACACATTGTTTACTGGTTAAAGTTCAAGTTGTCTTGTTTTATATAATAAATAAAATTCTCAGTTTCAGCAAAAATTTTTTTATTAGTCAGATGTTTAACTCTTTACTTAATGACATTGTCTCCCCACCTTATACGCAAAGCTAAAAGCGTGAAAAGTGCGGGGTAACTTCAGTCTCTACAGGCATAATCGGGCTTTTTGAAGGAAAATTAAACCATCATCTTTTATATTATTATCGTATATTTGTATCTAGCCATTTTGTTTTAACCTAAAGGTGCTCGCTAACTTCTTGTCAAGCACTTGTATTTAAACTGTTGAGGTATGAATTTATTAATAAACTTAATGAGGCAATCTGCTCTTACTCTTTTAATGTGTTTTGTTATTGCTCCTGTTCTAGCTCAAACAGAGAATAGTGACGATGAAATAAAACTTGGTTTAGTGTTGAGTGGTGGTGGTGCAAAAGGCTTTGCTCATATAGGAGCGTTAAAAGTGTTTGAGGAAGCAGATA
>CAZBVD010000426.1:0-1896 GCA_964495235.1 uncultured Dysgonomonadaceae bacterium
GTAATCCCAAAGTTGGGCTAAGAGTAATTGTGCATATTTATGGTTGTGAACATTTTCTTTTGATAGTGATGGAAGCCCCAACTACATTGCTTTTTATTGTGCTGAGAGTAATTATATTCACATCTGCATGTTATTGTTTAGTGTAGATAGAGATTGACTTCAATAATGATTGATAATGTATGTGTTTGATAGTAATCAGGTGTCAACTATAATTTCGCCGTTTGCTTATGAAAGTAAATGAACCCGAGATTGCATTTTATTGTATTACTATAGTAGTAACAGATATTAGGTGTTGTTGTTGAAAACACTGCACAATAATAAATGTGATTGATTAAGTGTAATTACAAAATTAACTATCTACTATGCACTCTAAAACTATAGTGCTGTTTTCTTCAGAAAAACCCAAGTAAAAACTATTTTATCAAAAAAAACAAAATCAAAGATACGCTTAGAAGATTTTTAAAAGAGCCAGATAGAACATTTATTCACACAGATAAAAATAATTCATTACTTTTGTAACAACCCATTTATTCACTCAACAAAAATCTGTTTATTAAGAGTTGCTTATGCTATCCATTTTCTCATTCATATTGTCAGGTATAGCAGTTGGCTATTTCATACGCAATAAAATATACAGCAGACATGTTGGTTCTATAATCAATATCATAATTATTGTTTTATTGTTTTTCTTAGGTATTGCTGTGGGTGCTAACAAACAGATTATTGAAAACTTTGCAAACATTGGCTTCGACGCATTTGCAATAGCCTTTGCTTCCACAATTGGCAGCATTCTATGTGCTTGGTTTATATTCAATCGATTTTTCAAAAACAAACAAAACAAATCATGAAGCAATCACTTATATACCTAGCAGTTTTTGCTTTGGGCATAATGCTTGCTATACCTGGATTGATACCAAGCTACTTTATTGAGAATGACATCTCAAAATGGATTCTCTACTGCTTGCTGTTCTTTGTTGGAATACAAATAGGGACTAATAAGAATGTACTTAATGTAACAAAGTCTGTAGGGTTTAAAATAATGCTAGTGCCTTTGGCTACCACTATTGGTACTTTTGCAGGCGCCATTGTTATTAGTTTTTTTCTAAGCGAGCGTAGCATCACAGACTGTTTAAGTGTGGGAGCTGGCTTTGCTTACTACTCACTATCTAGTATTCTTATCACAGAGTATCGTGGTGCCGAGTTAGGAACAATTGCTTTGTTGGCAAACATTATACGCGAGTTCTTTGTTCTACTGCTTGCTCCATGGATTGTTAAATACTTTGGCAACTTAGCACCAATTTGTGCTGGAGGAGCTACCACTATGGACACAACTCTGCCCATTATCAGCAAATATTCAGGAGCAGACTTTGTGATTATAGCACTTTTCCATGGTATGATAATAGATTTCACTGTTCCTTTATGGGTTAGTTTCTTTTTAAGTTTCTAAAAAACAACAAACAATCAATTAATGAAAGTTCCTATTTTTATCTCTATACTTCTTGTTTTTTTAGCAGCCAACTATTATGTAGCATTGCGACTATACCAGTTGATTCCTGCAAACCTAATAGTTAGAATTGCTTTTATCACAATTCTAATTATTTGCATTGGTTCTCTCTTTCTGTTTTTTCCACTTCATAAGAGTGTGTCTTTTGCAACAGGCGCACTACTATATAGAATAGGAACAGCTTGGATGATAGGATTTCTCTATTTTATTATCATATTTGTGGCAATTGATTTGGTGAAACTACTAAACAGAACATTCCATTTTATAAACAAAGATGTATTGTACAATCTTACTCACCAAAATTATCTATCGCTCTTTGCAATCGTTGGCAGTGTGATTCTACTTCTGTTTATTGGCAATATTAAATACCACAAAAAAAGGAGGGTGCACTT
>CAZBVD010000427.1:0-1896 GCA_964495235.1 uncultured Dysgonomonadaceae bacterium
TTTTTGAAACAAAACTACTCCAATAAATTTGTTTCAAGTACCTGATTAATTGAAAAACCTTCAAGTCCGAGATAATATTCTGCTACATCTGTCAATGCTTGCATGGGTACTAGACCAACAAGTTCTGCCCCAATTATTGACACACCATAGCGCTTTGCCTCCATTCGCACCATTTCATGCGCTTGATAAATAGAGGTGCGCGTAAAGTCGGTCAGGTTCATTGATACTTGTGTTATGTTTCTCTCTTTTAACTCTACACCCATAGCTTTGCAAAAGCGTAAACCACCACCTATATGACGCACTTTTTTTGCAATATCTGTAGCAATTTGCATATTGTGTGTATTAAGATTTACGTTGTAAGCAACCAAAGGCATACGTGCTCCTATGGCAACACAACCAGCAGTTGGATGTGGCTGAGCAGGTCCAAAATCGGGTTTCCACTCATCAAGCTTCATCTTTTCGGCCATTCCTTCAAATTCTCCTTTACGCACAGCGGCTAAATTCTCGCGATGTTTTGCGGTGGCAGATTTCTCATAAAAGAATACTGGTAAATTGTGTTTCTTAGACACCTCTGCTGCCACCTCATTTGCTAAAGCAATAGCCTCTTCCATGGTTACATTCTTGATAGGAATAAAAGGCACTACGTCTACAGCGCCCATGCGTGGATGCTGCCCCTCATGGTGAGTCATATCTATTAATTTAACGGCTACACCAATAGCTTCTACAACTGCTTCTTTCAATTCCTTGGGTGCTCCCACTGCGGTTACAACAAGACGATTATGATCGGTATCGAAACCATAGTCCAATAGTTTTACTTTATTTTTATTTCTGAAAACCTCTACTATTTTTTCAATTTTTACTTGATCTCGTCCTTCACTAAAGTTGGGGACACACGATATAAGTTGATTCATAATTTATATATTTTATTTAGGTTTTAATTTATCTGTAATATTCTTTCAATGGTTATTTTTTATCATCAATTCCAAACTGCACCCATTTTTCTTGAGGAACATCTTCTTTCACGCGTTCCTTAGCTTCTGAATAGAGTTTTTTCATTTTCTTCATTTCATCATTAAATTGCATTGTTTTGGCTGCCAAATCGGCTTTTAGTTTATCCACTTCTGAATTGTAAGTAACTACATTATCACGCAGTGCAGTAAACTCATCAATAAAGGTTTCGCCCAACCCCATTGGGAAGTCTTCTGAAGCTCTTCCAATTCTATTTAAAGCATCTATCATTATTCTTGCTTCGCTGATAATATCAGCATCTGATTTTCCAAATATCCTATTCATGTCTGTAATTGTTTTATAAATAATCACTTTGTTTTCATTACTTTAATGAAAACATTCTTTTTTGGGTTATTAGTAAAAACTTAATCTAAAGCCCCAAGTCTTTCATCAACTCATCATCCACCAAATATGGCATTGTAATACTATAATCATCTGAATGTTTTTTGTTGAATTTGTCTACTGTA
The DNA here is from genome assembly GCA_964495235.1 of uncultured Dysgonomonadaceae bacterium. Taxonomy (GTDB): domain Bacteria; phylum Bacteroidota; class Bacteroidia; order Bacteroidales; family Dysgonomonadaceae; genus UBA2632. Next base: position 1,476 of record CAZBVD010000427.1, read on the forward strand.
GTCATAGCGTTTGGATTGCGCGCCCAAGCACGTCGAGCCACTCCGCCCATTACGTCCCACAACATAGCAGAGCGCAATATATTGTCAACCCGCTCGCTACCATCGCACACCATACCAAACCCACCATTAATAGATTTGCCAATGCCAACACCGCCACCATTGTGCAATGCAACCAAGCTCATGCCCCTTGCACAGTTGCCTGCAAAGCAGTGTGTGGCCATATCGGCCGTAACATTGCTACCATCTTTTATATTGGCTGTTTCGCGGAAAGGCGAGTCGGTGCCACTCACATCGTGATGGTCGCGCCCCAACATTATAGGGCCTATCTCTCCATTGCGCACCATTTCGTTAAACTTTAGTGCTATCTTCAACCGTCCCTCTGCATCTTGATACAATATGCGGGCTTGCGTGCCCACTACTA
>CAZBVD010000428.1:0-1895 GCA_964495235.1 uncultured Dysgonomonadaceae bacterium
ATAGCTGCCCATCACGAAGGAGAAGACTACACAAAGGAAGAGCTTGAGCAAATAGAAGCCTTTAAAGCATTTGTCAGATCTAAGAGAGAAAACAAGGACAATAGAGGTGATTAGATGTATGAAAAATTACTTAAAGAAGCAGAGAAAGAAAGAATAGAAGTTTATGAGATTGATTTCAAAGGAAATATAAAAGGGTTGTATTCAGATAATGTAATTGGAATCAATAAAAATCTATCCAATAAAGATAAGATATGTATTATAGCAGAGGAGCTAGGACATCATTACAGGTCTTATGGAGACATACTAGACCAAAGGGATACTACTAATAGGAAAGAAGAACGTAGGGCTAGGATATGGGCCTATAAAAGGCTAGTAGGCATTACCGACTTGGTAAATGCTTTTAATGCAGGAGTAAAGAATAGATATGAGCTTTCAGAGTACTTAAATGTTACTGAGAGCTTTATAGAAGAGGCTGTAAACTACTATCATGAAAAACATGGAGAGTACATAATAATAGATAATTATACTGTTTATTTTAGTCCTCTAGCAGTTATGGAAATATGGGAAAGGTGATAATATGTCAATTATCCAAGTAGATAAAAACAAGTATAGAATATTTGTATCAGATGGATTTAATCTTGATGGTTCCAGGAGAAGGCTCTCCAAAACTATTACCACTGATCTAACAGGAAGAGATTTAAAAAGATTTTTAGTTGAAGCTGAATTTGATTTTGAAGATCAAGTAAAGAAAAGGGATCCTGCTTTTCAAAAGTTAGCTAGAGGATCATTAAAAGAATATTGTTATTGGTGGCTAGACCACAAAATGGAAATAGGAGACATAGAAGCAACCACTAAACACTTTTATAACAAGATGATAAAAAATAGGATAGTTCCCTTTGCTGGGAACAATAGACTGGATAGCTTAACTAATGCAGATATGTTAGATTTAATGAAGACAATTAAAGATTCTCCAGCTAAGACCAAATCAGGCAAGCTATCACATAAGTATGTAAAGCATCATCAAGCTTTATTAAGTGTAATGTTTAATGATGCAGTAAATTTAAAGATACTCCCAGAGAATCCTATGGAGAATGTAAAGCTAAAGACTCCTAAGACTGAGGTAAGAGATAATTTCTATAATTTTGAAGATATAAAGAAGTTGCTTGAACTGCTGCCTAAGGCCAGTACAAAACACCAACTAGCAATTCTATTGACTATGTCTATAGGCAACAGGATAGGAGAGCTGATAGCCCTTAAATGGAAAGATATTGATTTACAGAACATGAGAATCTCCATATATGAATCTAATGCCTATACTCCTGGCTCGGGATCTTACATCAAAGGAACTAAGAACAGATCATCTGAAAGAAAGCTTGCATTCCCTCCCGTTCTAGTTAATTTATTCCTGGAACATAAAGAGCATGAGAAGGTCAGAAGAGAGTTTAATAAAGATATATGGATAAATAAAGGCAGTCAAGAAGAGGATTTTGTATTTACCCAAGAAGATGGGAATGCTATGTTTGTAGGAAGTATCCCTAAATGGTTTAGAAAGTTTATAAGAAGGCATGATTTAAAATATATAACCTTTCATGGTCTTAGACATACCAATACCACTGTATTGATTAATAAGGGCATAAATATAGTTTCAGTGTCTCATAATCTTGGCCATGCTAAGACATCAACTACTACAGATTTATATGCTCATCACATAGAAAATATAGAAGATTCTATGGCTAATATCTTCAATGAAATCATCATAGAAAATCAAAATGGCACGAAAAGTGGCTCGAAAAAGGAAAATATCAGGCTAATTAAGTGATTAAGACGTTGGAATATCAACGTTTGTAATTTTATAAGGTGGGTGGTTCAAATCCTCTCACCCCGACCATTACATA
>CAZBVD010000429.1:0-1891 GCA_964495235.1 uncultured Dysgonomonadaceae bacterium
AATCATCTATAAACCTAAGACATACATCATTAAAAGCAAAAAGATATCGTGCAAAGGTCTTAGAGTAAGTCCTCTCCTCGTAAACTCTATTTTAGTTGCTTCCTTATCCAATTAGCAATATCCGATAATACTATAGGTGAAATGGTTTGTTCAATCTTGCCATATTCATCAATTTCTCCAGTAGTACTTTCTTGGAAAAGATGATTGAGATGTGGATATGATTTAATGGTATACTGATTATTGTTTGCTTTCTTTAGTGCTTGCTCTATTCCACTCAGGTTGCTTTGGTATTCAACCTGAGTGTCGTTTTCTCCATTAATAGCCAATGTTGGTATATCTAGTTTTTGGATGAATTCAGATGGATTAATTTTAAGGAAATATCTAAACCATGGAGATATTATTTTGGATGTTGTCTGTTTTATGAAAGTTTCTTTTGATCCTCCTTGCATTCTAGGGGTAAGATTTTGCCATAGCACATCCAAATCTTGTGTCAGTTGGTTTCGCTCTTTATCAGTGCCAGCATATTCTGTCCATTTCAATACATTTGAATATAAATTGATTATAATATCATTGAAATTCTCTTTTTCTTCTTCGGATAGTTTTAGTTTGTCAAATTCGTGTTGGTGTTGGGCTATCACCAATTCTGTACCAGTAACACCCAATCCTGCCATTAACACAACAAATTTCACATCACTGCCTTGGGTCGCTACTATAGGTGCTATTATTCCACCTTCGCTGTGTCCAATAAGTCCAATATTTGAGGGGTCAATCTCTTCTCTAGTTTTTAGGTAGCTAATTGCAGCTTCAACATCCTCAGCAAAGTCTTTAGTTGTAGCTGTAAAATACTCACCTTCAGATTCTCCAACCCCTCGCTTGTCATATCTTAGCACCGCTATTCCTTGCCTTGTTAAGTAATCTGCTAATATCCAAAATGGTTTATGTGCAAATATTGTTTCATCTCTATCGTTGGGCCCGCTACCAGCAATAAGTATAACGGCTGCAGACTTTATTGTCTGCTTTGGTAAAGTAAGCGTACCAGCAAGCTTAATTTTCTCTTTTGTATTGGTAAAGGTAACTTCTTCTACATCATAGGGAAAGGGTGCTTTGGGCTCTTGTGGACGCGACAATTCTTTCTTCTCTGTGCGAACAAGTGTAAGTGGAAAAAGCATACCGCCTTGATTGAAAGTGCCTTTTATTGTGTCATTGTCCAGTTTGCCCTCATAAAATGCTGCTAAGTTTGCTACAACTATTTCTACTTGATTGTTCTTGAATGTTGTTTTTGTAGTAGCTATGCCAAAAGCTCCTTGTGTAGGGCTATCCATTAGAGAGGTATACTCGGAATCTTGTTCATCTATATGAAACACAATTTCAAGTTCTACTCCTTGCACTTTTAGTATTCCTTCCCACCTGCCAATGATGTCTTTAGGATAGAGACTAATTGTTGATAGTAGCAAGATAATAAAGCACGTGATTGTTTTTGATATTGGTTTCATAGTTTTTACTGTTTTTGCGGAGTGATAAAATGATGTACTAAGATAGACAGTTTTCTGCTTTTATGAAAAAGCAAAGTAAAAATAGATTATTATATATGGTGATTGTGACTGCCTCAATGTGATGTAATAGAGGTTTATTCTTTTTGTAAAACAGTAATTTAGTGCGATTGTTTTGTTTTATGAAAATATAAACTGTGTTTTAGATATCTGTTAGATATTTTTTATAAGTTTGTGAATCTGTAAAAATGTCAATGAGAATATGGAAATAGAAAATATAGAAATTAGTTACCTTACCCTTGAATCCTTCAGAGAGTTGCTGCCTTTTATGGTAGACTCTTATAAACATATTTCAGATGAAATGTGGACGGAGGAAAAAATAGAAAAGTTAGTAGAAATCT
>CAZBVD010000430.1:0-1885 GCA_964495235.1 uncultured Dysgonomonadaceae bacterium
TGCATAGGGTTTTCTTTTATCTCTAAACCTTTTTTTATTGCTTCTTGTATAATTGGACTACAGCATTTACCTAATGGATTATTAGTTTCACATTTACCATTTTTCATTGCACCTGTTAATACTATTATATCCTTCATATTTTTTGCATCTTTATTAACAACAACATCTATAATTTGATCTTCTGTAACTTTGCTGCAGTAGCATGAATATTTAGGATTAGCATCAGTTTTAAACCAAATCGGTTCTTTCACATCTTTTTTACCAAATTTATTATCAGATTCTCGACCATAATATACAATAGAGCAAGATTCGTTCATACATATATTATAGTCATTATCTCCAACATGTTCTTTAACCCCATCAATTACCATATGCTTAACAGTTATATTTTTTACAAGTTTACCTTCTTCTCTGCACACAGGGCATAAAGTGTCTTTTTCTATCATACTAGCAGATTCTGTTTTACCCCCACAACAAGATCTACTTTCAAAATTTAATTCTTCTTTTATTTTCATTGATTATCTTCCTCCTTTACTTATTCAGCACAACAGCTAAGTTTTGTCATATCCTTATCAAAGGATTGTGCAACAAGTTTTATTGCTTCTGACATAGTAGGGTATACGTGTATAGTATTCGATATATCAGTGTTTGTGAGATCAAATTGTATTGCTAAAGTTGCTTCTTGGATAATATCTGCTGCTAACTCACCTATAACATGAACTCCCAAAATCTTTCTAGTATCTTTGTCAATAATCATCTTTACAAAGCCTTGAGTATTTCTAATTGCAGCTGCTTTTGGAACTAATGCCATATCTAAAGTTCTACTATCAACTTTAAATCCTAACTCTATAGCTTCAGCTTCCTTAAGTCCTACAGATGCCACCTGAGGACTAGTAAATATTGCATGTGGAACTGCTTTATAGTTAGGCTTTCTTATATTGTTCTGAGTAGCATTTTCACCCGCTACTGAACCTTCATGGGCATCTACTGTAACAAGCATATAGTTTCCAATAACATCACCAGCTGCATAAACATTAGGATTTGATGTTTGTAAATATTCATTAACTTTTATAAAGCCTTTTTCATCTACTATTACTCCTGCTCTTTCCAGCCCCATGTTATCAGAGTTTGGGGTTCTCCCTGTAGCTATTAATAATTGGTCACCTTCAAAAGTCTGTTTATTCCCGTCTTTTATAACAGTTACATATTTTCTATTATTTTCTTCATACACTTTTTGAAACGAAAGATCTGTTACAATATTTATTCCCTGGTTTTTTAGTGCTTTTTCTAAAGCCTCAGATATTTCAGGTTCTTCATTTTTAACTATTCTTCCGCTTCTTTGTAGAATTGTAACCTTTGAACCAAACATAGAAAACATTTGAGCAAACTCAACAGCGATCCAGCCACCACCTATAATAACTAGCTTTTCAGGCAACTTATCTAACTCCATAATTTCAATATTGGTTAAGTATTTTACACCTTCTAAGCCATCAATTTTAGCAACAGAAGACCTAGAACCAGTTGTAATTAAATATTTAGAAGCCTTATACTGTTTTTCATTTACTCGGATGGTATCTTGATTAATAAATTCAGCCTTACCTTTAAGTAAGGTTATATTTTTATCATTTTCATAAATATCGATATATTTTTCTTTTCTCAGCTCTGTAAGAAGATTATCTTTTTGCATAATAATCTCTTTGAAATCTAAACTTACTTGTTTCATATTGATGCCCGCAAAAGGGTTCTCTTTTCCAAAATGATATATTTCTGCTACTCTTAACAAGTTCTTGGTAGGCACACATCCTACATTTAAACATGTTCCTCCAATTACTCCACTTTCAACAACTGCAACCTTTTTATTAAACTGAGAAGCCTTAATTGCTGC
>CAZBVD010000431.1:0-1884 GCA_964495235.1 uncultured Dysgonomonadaceae bacterium
AGTAGGGAATTAGCTGTTGTTTCATTCCGTGTTCTTTATTTAGCCTTTCAAAGATATCTTTAAATTGCTTGAAGTTATCAAACGATGGCTTGCGCATCATTTTAAGCGTTTTGTTCGAAGTATGTTCGGGTGCTACTTTCAAGCGGCCCGATACGTGGTTTAGTATAAGTTCACGTGTATATTCTTTAGCGTTTTTATTGGTGTTTTGGTCTTTGCTTTTGTGCAAAAGCATATCATAACGTACACCACTACCAATAAATGATTTCTTGATACCATCTTTAGCATCTACCGATTTGTAAATATCTAGTAATGGCCCATGGTCTGTATCTAGGTTATTGCATACGGCTGGATGTATGCAAGATGGACGTTTACACTTTTTGCAAATGCTAATATCTTTGCCCTGCATCTTATACATATTGGCCGAGGGGCCTCCAAGATCGCTTAAGTAACCTTTAAAGTCGGGCATCTTTATCACATTGTCCACCTCTTTCAATATAGAGTCTTTAGATCTTGATGCAATAAACTTACCCTGATGGGCAGAAATAGTGCAAAATGCACAACCTCCAAAACACCCTCTGTGAAGATTCACAGAGAATTTAATCATCTCATATGCGGGTATTTGTTTGTCTTTGTATTTGGGGTGTGGCAAGCGGGTATAAGGTAAATCAAAAGAGCTATCTATTTCCTTTTCTGTCATAGGCAAATAGGGTGGGTTCACAACAAGGGTTTTGTTGTCCACATCTTGTAGAATACGTGCTGCGTGCATCCTGTTAGATTGCTCTTCTACCATTTTAAAGTTTTTGGCCTGTTTCAACTTGTCTTTCAAACACTCTTCGTGTGAGAACAGTATAGCATCTTCTTTAAAAGGTTTTTTTGAAAGACTGTTTTTATCTATCAAAAACGCAGTTTGGGGTATATCTTGTAGTTCTTCAATGTTTTTGCCATCTCGCAGCTCACTCACCAATTGAAGTAGGGGTTTTTCGCCCATTCCGTATATTAGCAGGTCGGCTTTGGTATCTACTAATATGCTTTTGTGCAGTTTGTCATCCCAATAGTCGTAGTGCGTCACTCGGCGTAGCGAAGCTTCAATACCGCCTAGTACCACAGGTACATCAGGGTAAAGATCCTTCAAGATATTGCTGTAAACAATGCTTGTTCTGTCTGGTCGCATGTCTGCTCTCCCATCAGGAGTGTAGGCATCGTTAGAGCGCAGGCGTTTATTCACAGTGTAGTGATTAATCATTGAGTCCATTGCTCCTGCCGAAACACTGAAGAACAAGCGAGGTTTGCCCAGTTTTTTGAAGTCACGCAAATCGTCACGCCAATTGGGTTGTGGCACAATTGCTACCCTTAATCCATGGTGTTCTAGCAATCTACCAATAACAGCGGCTCCAAATGCGGGATGATCTACATAAGCATCACCCGAAAAAAAGATTACATCTACATAATCCCACCCACGAATTTTCATTTCTTTTTTCGTAGTAGGGAGCCAATCAGTAAGTTGTAGTGTGTTGTAATCTATCATGCCTCTTTTTGTTGTTTGCTGTAGCGTGCTCTTCTCTCGTTCTGTTTACAAGCTCTTTAGTCTAATACGTTCTTTTTTAATTATCTCTTCGTTTACTATAGTGGCACGTTTCACAGCCAAATGAATGTTGGCACAAATATTCTCGTGTCCCACCAATTTAGGGACTTCAGATTTTTTTAGTTTCTCGTACACAGGGTCTATCACCCCCGAAAGAATTATTTGAATCCGCTCTTTTTTTGCTTTTTTGCAAAGTGCTTCTAGGTTGTTGAGACCAGTAGAGTCTATAAAAGGAACTTTTCTCATACGTAGAATACGCACATTAGGGTCATCGCCCAACTCACGCATTACCTCGTCAAACT
>CAZBVD010000432.1:0-1877 GCA_964495235.1 uncultured Dysgonomonadaceae bacterium
AAAAAACTATAAGGGGGTATATCTATGAGTAAAGAAACCTTTGGAACGATCCTTCCAAAAGAATTAGAAAAAAGATTTCGGGATAAAGCACTTAGTCAAGGAAAGCAACTAAATTTAGCACTTGAAGAAGCAATGAAGCTATGGCTTTTAAAAAAGACTGGGGAAAAATACACAATAAATAAGTTTAAATATGTGTGAAAAAAGACATAAATAAGTTGAATTTAATAGATTTTAATAGAAAAATATGTTATAATTAAGGTGGAAATATAAATGATAGTGAGTGGGGCTTATGGAAATTAAAAAAGAAGAAGTAAAAAGAAGTTATCCAATTAAAAAACCATTATTAAATTTCTTTAAAGAAACAGCTAAGACTAAAGAAAGTAAAACATATAAGCAAGCTACTATTGAAGCGATTGAAATGTGGTTAGAAGAACAACAAAGGAAGTGATTAAATGCTTTCCGAATTTATTTCAAACAATATTGAAACAGTTGTTATAGGTCTTAGTCTTATAATTGTACTCTTAATAGTAATGATGATCTTATTAATTAAGAACAATAAAAATTTAGGTAGACGAATTACAGTTTTAGAAAACTTTGATCGTGTTATCAATTTATTAAATAATAAGAATGTAAAGCAAAACAATCAAATTGAAGTTGAAACTGAAACGACTGATGAAGTCGATACAACGAACTTAAAAGACTTACTTGAAATGTATAAAAAAGTTAATCGTGGCGAAAAACTTACAAAAGAAGAAGAAGAAAGATTGAATGACTAATCATACTTTCTTTTGAAAGGTTGTATAAAAAATGAAAAAAAATAAATTACTGATAATTGGCTTGTTACTATTAATTCTTAGTGCTTGTACCTTTAATTCAGTTGAAACTTATCCGTCTGTTGATCTTCCATTTACGATTGTTGATGAAACACACAATTCAAATTTCTTTGATGATATTGATACGGGGGAAGAAGAACTTGTTGATAAACAAATTATTAATTCAGCAACTTTGCGTGAAATAACAGATGATGAAGCAGTTCGATTTGTTGAAAGAAAAGCAGATCAAACAACAAATTTACTTAAAGAAAACTACAAAGCAGTAGAGTTTGATTTTGGAACAGCTAACTTACTAAATAATGGTAAATCGCTTGGTATCTTTGATGAACACACTACAAATTTTGTTTATGACAAAACAATTATTCCAAATAAGTTTTATCAAATATTAGATTATGAAAATAGAACTAGGTTATATGGAATAAGTGAAAAAGATCAAGAAGATATTATTTATGCAACTCTATATGAAGATATGAAGATAATATCCATTGTTAGAAATGAATATGCTCAAAAAGGACTACAACTAAGAACGACTATTAATAACGAAGAAGTATATTTAGATATTGAAGTTAACGAATAAAGGCAGGTGAAATAATGTATATAATGGCTACATGGTGGAAACCATGGACTTGGGGCGAAGCAGTAGGCGATGCAATAGATGCGTTACAAGGTATTATCAATAGAATGTTAGTTAGTGGTACTCAATTCTCTTTAGACCGTATGACAGGTATGTTTAATGCAAGTATAGAGGCTTTGCAACAAGAAGTAGCAATTACACCAACCGAATTTAGTGCTGATTTAGTAGAAACTTTACAAAATCTTTCAACAACCGTTTTATTGCCGATTGCAGGGCTTATAATAACCTATGTTTTTGTTTTGCAAATTATAGAGCATGTTACAGATCATAATAAAGGAAATGAATGGAACGTTGGTTCTGTAATTATGTTAATTATAAAGACCACCATTACTATTTCACTCGCAACTAACGCTTTTACGATAGGTTTAGCTTTCTCTGATGTTTCAACATGGATGATTGATCAAGTTCCA
>CAZBVD010000433.1:0-1877 GCA_964495235.1 uncultured Dysgonomonadaceae bacterium
CCTGAATCTACTTTCGACAAACCCAATAACTGATCAACCAGAAACAACAACCTCTCTGAGTTTCGAAGCATTACTTTTGCATCCTTGTTAAGATCGGCAGGAAGGTCTTTTTCAAGCCATTTCTCTAATGGCCCTTTAATCAGCGTAAGAGGTGTACGAAACTCGTGAGAAATACTACTGAAAAACTTAGTCTTAATTTCATTTACCTTTTCTAACTCTTTAGTTATTTTCAACTTATTATTGTAACGATAATAAAGGAAACCTATAAGTAAGGTAAGTGAAAACGTTAATAAAAAAAATATATTCTGCTGAGTTTTCTTATTCTTCTCGGTAAGAGCATTTTCTGTTGTTAGTAATTGTATTTGCTGAGCTGCCTCCTTACCTTTATATCTATTTTCGAGCTCTAAAATACGCACTTCGCTGTTTTGAGCTAAAACGCTGTCACGGTATATAACAGCCATCTCTTTTGCTTCAAATGCAGAATGAAACAACTCTTGCTTTTCTTTCAACTTGGCCAATAGTTCATAACCTCTATACTGATAGTCAAAAGAATTTAGTGTCTTTGCTAGAGACAATATCTCCATTACATGTGCCTCAGCCGAACTAGTTCTACCAATATTAATATAAGTTTCTGCTAATGAAATCTGAACTTCCAATTTATGAAAAGCATCTTTAGAATCTTCCATAAGGGCAAAAGCCTCGTCGAGCAATAGTAATGCCTGTCTCTCATCACCTTTTTCGAAATAGATAAGCCCCATAGCTCTTTTACAGATTGCTTTGCCAATATCCGAATCAATGATGCTGTTGAGTGTTAATGATTCTCCATAATAGTAAAGCGCACTATCCAAATCGTTGCTTATATGGTATGCTTCGGCCAAATTTGCATAATTAATAGCCTGCCCCAAAGTATTGTTCAGATCATGCTCTATTGTAAGAGCTTGCTGAAAATAAGTTTCTGCTTGCTTGCTTTTATTCAGCGCCAAAAATATATTCCCTAAGCCATTCATTGCCATAGCACGCATTTTCAGGTACTTGTTATTGTCACCTGACAATTCTAATGCTAAGTAATGATAAGTGGAAGCTTCAATATTAGAATAGGTACGTCGCAAATCTGTTCCAATATTATTGAGAGCATATAGTTGTCCTAAAGTATCTTTGGCCGTTTCTGCTAAATTGAGGGCTCTAAAATGAAGATTGAGGGCATCTTTGTAATCAGCAGAGTTTCGGGCAACTGTGCCTTGTCTATTCAAATCTTTAATAAGCGTTTCAAGGCTATCTTTCTGTGTATCTAAGAGCTCCGATGCAACCCTCTCTGTGGGTGTAAATTCTTGTTTATAATTGCAAGAATACAACATATAGAATACCAATAGAATGGCAAAATAGGAGTAAAAGTGCTTTGCATTAAGTCTATCCATTGTATCATACAAAATAGAGAGGGTTCTTAGCAACTTGTGCTGTTAGTCTTAAATCTATAACATTTTGGAGGTGCTAATGTTTAGATTGTTTGGTCTAAGGATGGATTCACCTTTAACACCTATATCTCTAAGACCTATAGATTGATCAAAATATGAAATTGAAGAAGATAGAAAAGAAGACGAGACAGTGTAATGCTTTGTGTATGAAAATGTCCAATAAGTTTTAGAAATCCTTTTTTTATGTTGTAAAACATCATATTTTCGTATTGTTTTAGTTGTTTATTATGGCAAAAGTAAACTTCAAAGAATACAATCAAGGTCAAGGAGTTTTGTTTCCAATGAGTATTGATAGCAAAATACCAGAAAACAGTCCAGTTGGCTTAGTAAATCGTATTGTTGATGAGTTGGATTTAACAAACATCGACTTCGGATATAAAGGTGGTGGCAATAGCAGTTATCATC
>CAZBVD010000434.1:0-1855 GCA_964495235.1 uncultured Dysgonomonadaceae bacterium
GGTGCAAAAGGCTTTGCTCATATAGGAGCGTTAAAAGTGTTTGAGGAAGCAGATATACCCATTACAGTTATTTCGGGTAATAGTATTGGAACTATTGTAGGTGCACTTTACTCTATTGGGTATTCTGCGCAAGATATCGAAGATTTTGTGAGAGAGCAAGATTGGGAAATGTTGCTTTTAGATAGAGTGCCACGAAAGCTTAAAACACCCTTTAAGCAAAACTATGAGCAGAAATATCTTTTAGAATTTAATCTTAATACAAAAGATAAAAAGCTATCGCTACCCTCAGGTTATGTAAAAGGGAATAATATACTGAACCTTTTTAGTGGTATTACTGCAAATATACCCGATAGCATTCATTTTTCTGATCTGCCCATACCTTTTGCTTGTGTGGCCTATAATTTAGAAACAGGTAAAGAAGAGGTGTTAAAGCAAGGTCATTTGCCAACTGCAATGTTGTCTAGCATGGCCTTTCCTGGAGTCTTTTCGCCAGTAAATTTTAATGATATGCATTTGGTTGACGGAGGGGTTATCAACAATTTTCCTGTGGATGTTGCAATAGATATGGGGGCTGATATAATAATAGGTATCGACTTGCAGCAAGAAAAGGATAAGGATTCGCAATTTGGGTCTATCACTTCTATATTGATGGGAATTGTGAATCAAATTGAGGTTGAGAAACACAATGATAACATTGAGTTGGCCGATGTGGTTATTAATCCTGAACTTAAAGGTGTTGCTACATTCGATTTTAGGGCTAGTGCTGTAGATAGTATTATGAAAAAAGGCGAAATGGCTGCTCGTGAGCAGTTACCTAAAATAAAAGAGCTGATTGCTGGGCGCAATATCAAACGAAATAATAAAGATTTAAAATATAAACATAACGATGAATGGTTGATAAGAGAGGTAGTGTTAGAAGATGATTATCAAGACGACTTTAGGTTTATATTATCTACATTAAATATTACCCCAAACACTGTTTATACAACCAAAGAGATAGATGAGGCTGCAAAAAGATTGTATGCCTATGGCAACTTCGAGATGGTGAACTATAAATTGAAACCAAGCGGCATGGGGCATAAACTTGAGTTGATAATAAAAGATAAGAAGGAGTCTAAGCTGATGTTAGGAGCGGGCCTTAATACAGTTGATCTTGCTTCAATATATGCCAATTTCTCAAAACAAAACTACTCTAAGTTTTTTAGTCTTATGATGATTGACACAAAAGTAGCTGTCAATCCTCAGATAAAAATGAAGATGGAGTCAAACCGCAGGCATTTTACTAGTATTGGAATAGAGGTGGGAGCGCGTTACAATAAATTAAATCAATATGAAGGAGGAACAAGGACTGGCAAGTTGGATGTTGTGAATGTTGATGCTTCATTATACACTAATAGAAGGCTTCAAAATAACATTGATTTTGGGATGGGCGTAAGTCAACATTATTTCAGTAGTAGTTGCTACAGGCGCGACTCCGGCGAAACAAGTAATTTGTTTGATGCCGATAATAGTGGCTTTTACTCAACTTTGTTTGGTCAATTTACAATAGATAGCAGAGATGATGTCAGTCTTACTAAGAGGGGCATATATTTGAACACAAAACTCTCTCTTCTTGTAAATAAGGGAGAGTTTTCTAATATTGTTCCAATTTATCACCTAAGGCTAAACTCAATACTGTCGCTTAATGATGATCTTTCTCTCTTGGGTCATTTTTACCATCGAACCTTATTTAATATCGATAGTCAGAGTTCGGCTTATGCCAATTATGCAGCCAATACTTTTAATTCTTTTTCAGATTATTCTTTTCCTGTGTTAGGACAACGCGGCATCAGTTTTTTAGAACCTGTAAGCACCT
>CAZBVD010000435.1:0-1855 GCA_964495235.1 uncultured Dysgonomonadaceae bacterium
ACCACAATCACCTTTTTAGGTGTTTTGCCATCAATCCATTTTTGCGAATCGGGATGATTGAGTGCTGTTTGCTCTATTTCCTCTTTACTAGCATCGGCTGCAAACTCAAGTGTGTAGCGCACTTTGCCATTAAAAGAGATTGCATATTTAAAGGTATCTTCTACAAGATACTCCTCATTGAACTCTGGCCATGTGGCATCGAAAATTGTTTGCTCATTGCCCAGTTTACTCCACAATTCCTCTGAGATGTGGGGTGCAAATGGTGCTAATAGTACAAGGAATTCTTGCAAGATAGCACGGTTGTTGCTTTTGAGCGATGTGAGCTCATTGATACAAATCATAAATGCTGATATGGATGTATTGAATGAAAAATGCTCAATGTCATACGATATCTTTTGAATGAGTTTGTGCAGTGCTTTTAGCTCGGGCATTGTGGGCTGGGCATTGCTTACTTCAAATGCATCGTTAGTATGGAACAAGCCCCACAATCTGCGTAGGAAGCGGTGCACACCATCTATGCCATTAGTATCCCATGGTTTGGATTGCTCCAATGGGCCTAAAAACATTTCGTAGAGGCGCAATGTGTCTGCTCCGTATTTCTCTACTATATCATCGGGGTTGACCACGTTGTACATAGATTTAGACATTTTTTCTACAGCCCAACCGCAAATATATTTGCCATCTTCTAGGATGAATTCCGCATTGTTGTACTCTGGACTCCATTTTTTGAAGGCCTCGATATCCAACACATCGTGATGCACAATGTTTACATCAACATGAATGGTGGTTGTATCGTATTGGTCTTTCAGGTTGAGCGATACAAACTTATTGGTGTCTTTGATGCGATACACAAAGTTGCTTCGTCCTTGAATCATGCCTTGATTGACCAATTTTTTGAAGGGTTCTTCCTCGCAAGCTATGCCTAAATCGAACAGGAATTTGTTCCAAAAGCGACTATACACCAAGTGACCTGTAGCGTGCTCAATGCCACCTATATAAAGGTCTACATTGCGCCAATAGTGATTGGCCTCTTGCGATACAAGCATTTGCTCATTATGGGGGTCCATGTAGCGCAGGTAGTAGGCCGATGAGCCTGCAAAGCCTGGCATGGTAGATGTTTCTAGTGGATAGCCTTCGTCCGTCACCCAATCTTTGGCGCGTGCTAAGGGTGGTTCGCCTGTTTCGGTGGGCAAGAATTTATCTATAGCGGGCAATTCTAGTGGCAGCTTATCGTCGCTTAATGTATGCGGCACACCATCTTTGTAATATACCGGAAAGGGTTCGCCCCAATAGCGTTGGCGTGAGAAGGTGGCATCGCGTAGGCGGTAATTGATTTGACTATAACCCAATTCTCTTTTATTGATTTCTTCGATGGCACGGCCAATAGCTCTATCTACTGGAAGGCCGTTTAAGAAATCGGAATTGATCATGATTCCCTCTTTTGCATCGAAACTCTCTTCAGATACATCGCAACCCTCTACAAGGGGAATGATGGGTAAATTGAAATGTTTGGCAAAAGCATAGTCGCGACTATCGTGTGCAGGTACTGCCATAATAGCTCCGGTGCCGTAGCCTGCCAATACATAGTCTGATATCCAGATGGGAATAGGATTGCCAGTGAATGGATGTTTAGCGTATGAACCAGTGAACACGCCGCTCACTTTTTTATCGGTCATGCGCTCTAGTTCTGTTTTTTTGTGTGCTTGGGTGATATATTCTTGCACTGCTTGGCGCTGCGAGGCTGTGGTGAGAATGTCAACCAATTCGCTTTCGGGTGCAAGTACCATAAAGGTAACACCAAATATTGTGTCGGGACGGGTTGTAAATACAGGTATGACCTCATCACCCATTTCTT
>CAZBVD010000436.1:0-1846 GCA_964495235.1 uncultured Dysgonomonadaceae bacterium
TTTGCCCCGGTTACTTTAGAACCGATAGAATTACTCAATTGATGGAAAAGGAAGCGGCCGACGCCAATGTTTCAGTTCAAGAGTACGAGGAAAGGGTGATGTCAGCATTTCCACATAAACGGTTTATGAGCCCTGGTGAGTTGGGAGATATGGTTGCATACTTGTGTTCGGCGCAAGCACGTTCTATTACTGGAAATACTATACAGATTGATGGTGGAGTTAATAATAGTTTGTTATAAAACGCTTTATATTAATTAATGCTCAGGTAGTTATCAAGGATTATTTTCATTTGAAGTCATTGTTGCTATTTATTATTCCTTTTAAATGAAATTGAATGGTTCAGGTATAGCTATTGTCTATTCAGAATCTCAATAAGATAGACTAGTCAGCTCAGTTGTGTTAAAGTAATGCAACAAACAGACGGTAGCGTTTCCTTTTTAAACATGACAATATGAATAAGTAGTTACCAGTACTTCAATTTTCAACAAAATAAAAAGTACTTGGGCTAATTTTTAAATATAATCTTCTGTTATAAGTTAGAATAAGCCCTAGTTCTGACCTGGAATAACTAAAATAAACAGCAGCATTGTTTACACAAGTTAAGTTGTGGAAGGCAAATTAGAAATTGAGCTCAAGTAGCAGAAGTATATCGTGAGATTAAAGAAGAAGAGGATGCCACGTAGTGTAATAAACGTATGTAAATTAGAATAAGTGATACATACACATTGCAATAAACGCTCTAATGTTTTAGCGAAAAAGCAGAATGTATCTGTTGTAACTTTCAAGCAAAATTGTATGCAACATTTTTATAAACAGGTCTTTAGTGGGGTTGCGAGAAGTTGCTCTTTTGTAGAAATCATGTGGCATGAATTAAAGATAAAACAAGGTGAGCTGTGAAGTTTGGCAGAGAGGAAAGATGCATGTAAATATTAACTAATATGCTAATATTTATATAGTTCTACTTCAACATCCAATAGTTATATAGGGAGGTGTAAACCTCTATCTTTTCTTTTCGAAAAATCTCTTCATCAATTCTCCGCATTCATCAGCTAGTACACCATAACCAACTTGTGTTTTTTGATGCAAAACTTTTGTGGAAAATTTTGTATAGCCTCTTTTATTGTCGGCTGCTCCGTATACAACACGTTGTAGTTGTGCCCATCCTAGCGCGCCAGCGCACATGGGGCAGGGCTCAATGGTAACATATAGCGTGCATTCATCTAGATACTTGCCGCCCAGAACGTTTGCTGCTGCTGTAATGGCTTGCATTTCGGCATGGGCTGTTACATCGTTAAGGGTTTCTGTGAGGTTGTGGGCACGGGCTATAATTCTGTTGTTGCAAACAACAACCGCACCGATGGGCACTTCGTCTTTATCGAATGCTTTTTTGGCCTCGGTAAGGGCTTGTTTCATGAAATAGGTATCGTCTAGCATAATTGTATGTTTTTTTGTTTATCGCTATGTTTTATATCTCCCCCAAAAAAAATCTCGCAAAGACGCTGAGGTGCTAAGGAGTTCGTTGATGTTTCTTTTCTAGTTGTTTTCAAACCGAGTAATTCCATCTTCTTTTTTAAGTTCAATACACATCGTATTTTCATTAGCAGTTGCAAATAGACCTGGACCTAGTATTTCATGAATTTTGTTTGCTTTCTCTACAATTATTGCTGCAATTTCATTTTCTTTCATGGTGTGTTTGTTTTAAAGTGTTAGATTAATACTATGTTTTAAATGATTTATAGTTCAATTCAAATAACAGCACTTTGCTCCCTTGCGTCTTTGTGAGAATCCCTTCTTGTTACTTTTCGAGACACTTTGCAGGCCTTGTGGCTTACCTCCGCATCTCATT
>CAZBVD010000437.1:0-1846 GCA_964495235.1 uncultured Dysgonomonadaceae bacterium
ATTGCTTCTGATGGGTTATCAATCTTTCTATCGGAAATCAATTGATTCAAAATAGAGGTAGTATGTTTAGCTTGTCCCACTCCCGATGGAATACCCATCACCTCAATATTAATTTTATCTTCAAAAACAGGCGCATAAATTGTATTTTTCGAGGGAAACAACGTCTTGTTACGCTCCACCCAACGCATGGCTTTATTGGCAGGATCATTCACAAAAGGAGATTCATAATCCCAGTAGAAATCGGCATTACCATTTGATCTCAAATGCTTCAACAACTCTATTTCAGATGTAGAAAGCGCATGAAGCCCTACAAACACAATTTCGCCTTCGGGTATATCCAAATCCTCCTTATTCTTAGCCCGCTGCGCCACATCCCTATAAATCATGCCTTGATAACCTAACCCCTTATCATGCAACAACTCTCTAAACTGTCTGTATAGGGGAAGCAACACCTGCCAAGTTTCCATAAACTTCTTCTTAGTATTGCTCTCTTCATAAGGCATAAAGTTACTCCAAAACTGCCTGATGGCTTCAATCTGCCCTTCGGTTAGGTAAGTTGCATGATCATCTATCGATTTCAAGTCGGTAACATTGGTAAATAGCTGCTCAGCATCTATCATATACTTGTCTACATCTTCAAAATCACTCAAGAGCATTTCGCCCCAATAAACAAAGTCATCAAACGACTCATCAGATTTACTAATAGCAATAAAAAGATCATAGAGCATTACAAGTAGCTCTATCTTATCAACCTCTTGATAAGTTGAAAGCTGCTCAATAAGCTCATTAATAGTAATTATTTGAGGCGAGAAAAGCGGTTTGCCCGAAATCTCGGCTAAGTATTTTTGAAAAAACAATCCTGCTCTTCTGTTTGGAAACACAAAAGTATGTTGATACAGGTTCTCACCATATTGTGAGTAGAAAGTTTGAGCTATTCGGTAGAGGAATGGTGTCATGATTTGTATATAGATGTTTTCACAAAATTAGCAAAATTAACGAGAAAACGCTCTATTATCTTGGTGGAGATATTTCACATAATGAACAAGCACCATAGCCCAGCGTTCTATTAGCTCTGTAAAACATATTGCCTATCAAGTAAATCTAGTGGACATGCTATAAACATAAAAACAACAATGGAAAATTTAAAAAGTAAAGTCTAAGTACATAACAAAAAATTAAAAACTTCTATACTTAATTGATTATGAGACTTTAAAAGGGCTGTGGCGATAAACGTCAATCCATGTTTAAAGAAACTTTTAGCTTTTCTGCCATTATTAAGCATTCTAATTTGTTTTACGTATTCATACAAGTAAATGCCAACTAAGTAAGCCCAAGTAAAAGCAAAAACAATTAAAACAAAAAGTTTTTCAATTCGCTAAATATCTGTTAAATGAGTGTCTTCTATGTTGAATCCACTTGTTTTTAATGCTCTAAAAGTCGTTTCAATCTGCCAGCGTTCTTTGTATATTTTTTGTGCAATTTCAGGTTTGCAAAATGAAATTATTATCCGAAGTTCAGACTTGCTATCCTTGTTTTTGACTTTAGAACTAGATAAATAACATAACTGATTATTGATATAATAAATCGAATGTATAAATTTGATCTGATTCAATTTTAAATCATCAAAAAGCCATGAAGCTTTAAATTTTTCACCCGTTTTTGGATTCATAACCCAAAAGCTTTCACGAATACGAATATGCTATACTATACGGTTTAAGTTCAAATAACTCATCCATTACTCACCAACAAAACTCACGATCAGCAACTAAACAATTGATTGTCTGTTTGCCAAACAACTTTATAAACCGATTAATCATTTGAATTCTCTCTTCAGTATTTGAGTTGC
>CAZBVD010000438.1:0-1842 GCA_964495235.1 uncultured Dysgonomonadaceae bacterium
AATTGTGGGCATTATTTCACACGTAGAAGAGTTGCAAGAACGCATTCCCAAATCATTATTTATACGAAAAGATTTAGAAGAGGGCAGTTTAATAGAAATAGTAGAGTAGGGACTTAAGAGTAAGAATATGCAGCTAGTCTGCATATTCGCTCAACTCTAGCCAACGCATTGTTTTTTCGTCAATCAACTCCATGAGAGTACTTATTCTATTGGAAATCTCCATTAAGTCGTCTGATGAAAGTTTGCCTGATGATAATTTTTCTGTGAGCTCTTCTTTCTCTATTTCCAGATCTGCTATTTTTTGCTCAAGACCTTCAAACTCTTGTTTCTCTTTGTAGGTGAGCTTTACCTTTACTTTTTGTTGCTCTGGTGCTGGTGATTGAAGTTTTACCTCTACTTTTGAAGCTTTAAGCTCCTCACTGACTTTCTTATCCTCCAATTCTTTCCACTCACGATATTGCGAATAGTTGCCAGGAAAGTTCCTTATAACTGCATCACCTTCAAAAACCATTAAATGGTCAACAACTTTATCCATAAAGTATCTATCATGCGAAATTACAATAACGCATCCTTTAAAGTTGGTCAAATACTCTTCTAAAATACTAAGTGTAACAATATCTAAATCGTTGGTAGGCTCATCAAGCACAAGAAAGTTAGGATTCTTTATTAAAACAGTACAGAGGTACAAACGTCTCCTTTCGCCTCCACTAAGCTTTGCTACAAAATCGTGTTGCTTTTCGGGGGCAAACAAAAAATGCAATAAGAACTGCGATGCTGTCAATTGGCGTCCATTACCTAAATCTATAACCTCTGCAATGTTTTGCACAACATCAAGCACCTTCATGTTATCGTCAAACTGCAAACCATCTTGACTATAATAGCCAAAACTTACTGTTTCGCCAACATCAAAATGGCCACTATCAGGTTTTACTTCACCTAAAAGCATTTTTATAAAAGTTGACTTACCAGTGCCATTCTTACCCACGATACCCATTTTCTCGTATCGTGTAAAAATATAACTAAAGTCTTCGGTTATCTTTATATCGTCGTAACTTTTAGATACATTTTTAGCTTCAAATATCTTAGTGCCAATATACGACCCTTTTGCTGCCAACTGAATATTTTCGTCTTGTCTTGTGTTTTTTGTTTTCTCTTCTAGTGAGTAAAAACCTTCGATACGCGATTTAGATTTTGTGCCGCGTGCACGGGGTTGTTTTCGCATCCACTCCAACTCTTTACGGAATAGATTTTGTGCCTTGCTAACCTCTGTACTTTGTAATTGAATGCGCTCTTCTTGTTTTTCTAAGAAATAAGAGTAGTTTCCTTTGTATTGATAGATTTGCTTTTCATCTATTTCAATAATTTGCGAACAAACTCTATCCAAGAAAAATCTATCGTGGGTTACCATCAGCAAAGTTGCATTAGATCTTTCTAGAAATTCTTCTAACCACTCCACCATCTCCAAATCAAGGTGATTGGTAGGCTCATCAAGAATAATTAAGTCTGGCTCTGATATAAGCACATTTGCCAACGCGATACGTTTTATTTGACCACCCGACAACTCTTCAATTTTCTGACTCAAGCGGGTTATATTCAACCTATTTAATATCTGAGTAACCTTTTGTTCATAATCCCATGCTTGCATCAAGTCCATTTGAGACAACACTTCATCTAAGCCCTCATGAATGCCCGATGACATCATCTCTTCGTAACGAGCAATAAGCTGTACAACTTCATTTTCAGAAGTAAAACAAGCCTCCAGCACTGTTAATCCAGGGGTAAATTCGGGGTCTTGTGGAAGATACGCAGTTCTGATATCATTTCTGAAAACAACTCTGCCCG
>CAZBVD010000439.1:0-1831 GCA_964495235.1 uncultured Dysgonomonadaceae bacterium
TGTCTTATACTTAAGGCACAAATCTGAAAATCTGCGCCAGCCAGTGAATATAATTAATTGCTCCATTACACTATTTAGCACAAACATAACGGAGTACTCTTTATAATTAACGGAAAAGGGGGGTTGATTGTTTCTTAAGTAGATGGAAATGATTTTATTTCCTTATTCTTTTTACTTTCGCACGCTTGTAAAAGCGTACAGATTAAAAAAAAAGATATAATGAATATAGACTGCATTAATAAAAAAGGATGTAAGTAAAACCAATATTTTTTATTGTTTTTTGTTTGAATAGTGGAAATTAAGCATGAACTTAATTTACAGCTCACATGTTTTATACATACAAAGCTGACAGTCAACAGATTTAACGAACATGTTGTGTAAAAAAACTTAAATTAAAGCTCTAGCTAAAGGTTGGGAACAAACCGAAAAGCCAACTAAATTTTGGAGTAGGTGTAAATTAAATAAATCAAACAACAATGAAAAAGTTTATACTACTACTAGTACTACCTATTTTCAGCTTTAGTTCTTTCTCACAAGAAAAACCAAAGATAATTGGAGACAGAAATGTAACCACAACTACTCAAAATATTAGAGAAGTATTTAGTGCTATTGAAGTAGATGATGGTCTAAAAGTCGAATTAATTCAAGGCGCAGAAAACAGTTACATACTAACTACAGATGAAAACTTGCAGGATGTTATTAAGTTCGAGGTAAGTGGAAATGTGCTCAGAATTAGCAAAACAAGTGAAATCACAAGCAGTGAAAAACTTGAAATTGTATTATCCTTTAATAATTTGAACGAAATTGTCTTAAAGAATAATGCTGAAGTGTACGCAGATACAAAAATTAAAACTAATCATATGCAGATTAATGCATATAACTCAAGCGTATTTGATCTTGACTTAATATCAGAAGAGCATAAACATGAGCATAAGCATGGAGTTGCTGTTGTGATGGGAGACAATGCATATGGAAAGCTTAAAGCTCAGATTCAAACTGTTACGCTTGCATTAAGTGATAATGCAAGCCTTGTTGCAGATATTTCCACCGATAAAACAACAGTGGAACTAATAAACTCTGCAAAATTGAACCTGGATGGTAATTCTGATAAAGTTGAATTTTATGCAAAAGATTCGTCAGAGCTTGATGCGAGAAAAATGAAAGCGTCTTCGGCTAAGTTAATTGTTTCAGACAATGCACAAGTGCATCTGGATGCTAGAAAATATTTAGATCTACAAGCTGAAAATAATTGCAACATCTTTCTCTATTCTACACCAGACAAAGAAGTTAAAAAAATTACAGATAGTGCTTTAATAACGATGAAGTAGCTTGCCCAACAGTGAACAAATGGTAAATAAGCTCTCTAAATGAGCAAATCTCCAATCTTCTGCTTTATATAATACATAAAAGCACTGGTTGGAGATTTTGCTTTTTAAGTAAAGTATCATTTTTCTCTTTTTAGCTATCTGTTTAAAGTAATATTGGGTAATGATGTTAGTTATCTACAAGCATTTCAGTAGATGATTAAAGCCTATTCAAAAGGCGATTGCGTATTTTATTGAAGGTGTCAGGCATAACTAAAAACATTAAAAGCAGCATATAAATGGGTTGTGAAAACAATTTGTAAACCATGGTTTAAAGTCAACAAATAAGATGGATATTGTTCTTTACTCGTATGTGTTATTCCACAGGGAAATTAGTTTGTCACTGAGCTTGTCGAAGTCTTACAAATCGTTACTAGTTACAACTTACATTTATAATTGACACACAAAAGCGCCCTTGTATATAAATCTTAGTAATACAATCAAAACCTCTTCCCAATAGAAATACC
>CAZBVD010000440.1:0-1827 GCA_964495235.1 uncultured Dysgonomonadaceae bacterium
GGAATATGTTTAACCAATTCTTTCTCGCTTTGCAAAGGATTCTTTGAGTTATTGGTAAGTCCTATTCTGTTGGCTACTCTAAATACGTGAGTATCAACAGCCATAGCAGGAGTGTCAAAAGCTACAGACAACATCACATTGGCAGTTTTGCGTCCAACACCTGGAAGTGTAATTAATGAATCGAAATCTGTGGGCACTTCACCTTCATAATCGCTCATTAGTTTTTTGGCCATTCCTAGTAAGCTCTTTGCTTTATTGTTGGGGTAGGAACACGATTTTATATATTCAAAAATCTCTTCTTGCGATGAAGCAGCCATTACCTCTGGCGCAGGAAAGGCTTCGAACAATGCAGGAGTTATTAAATTTACACGCTTATCAGTGCATTGCGCCGATAGAATTACAGCTATCAAAAGCTGATAATTGTTTTCGTAATCTAATTCTGTTTCAGACGATTGTGCGTTTTCTTGAAACCATTTGATTACACCAGCGTAACGTTCTTTTTTTGTCATAGTTAAATGGGTAAAGGGTGATGGGTAAGGGGTAAGGGGTGAAAATCATTGTCATTCTCAGTGAAACGAAGAATCTGCATAACTATTCTACAAGTATTTAACAGAATCTTCACTTAGCTACAAAATGACAGAGATATTGAATTCTTAATTCTTACTTCTTACTTCTTAACTCTTTTTCTTATCTCAATATTTCATCAGACAAAGGAATAAATCTGGCAGTTAAGTCAGGGTCTTCCATATCTTTATCTAATGGAAACATGGGTCTGTTTATTCTTTTATAATCTAAATTAAATAAATCTTGATCTACACCGCCTGGTGTTAAAGCCATTACCCAAT
Organism: uncultured Dysgonomonadaceae bacterium; assembly: GCA_964495235.1. Classification (GTDB taxonomy): domain Bacteria; phylum Bacteroidota; class Bacteroidia; order Bacteroidales; family Dysgonomonadaceae; genus UBA2632. The sequence goes on from CAZBVD010000440.1 coordinate 846, forward strand.
CACCTCGCATATCGTATAGCTCAGGTACTAAGTACCCAATCTTAACGATAAGTATATCGGCTTCTCTTGGATTGAGTCCTAAACGAGTGAAAGCATTTTCGTAATGATAGGCCATACGGTTTTTGGTTACAATTACCCATACATTACCAACCTTTACAACTACTTCTGTTTGATCACTATCTTCGTTGTGTTCAATAGCAGTAATTTCACCTTTAATCCGAACAGGAGGAGCAAACCTATCATCAACTTCTGCACCAGCAGTAGCATCAATTTGTGAACCAACACCTAGCTCTACAGCTTTGGCTACAAAGTCTTTACCAGGGATAGAGGCGTAAATAACCGATTTGCCACCTGGTCTCTTAAACTCGTTTGTTTTCAGAACCTCTGTAATTGTCCAAGTAACATCGCCAGCACCTCCAGCAGTGGGATTATCTCCCATATCGCTAATGATAAATGGTTTTTTGTTGCTTGCAATTGCTGTTTTTAGGGCTTCGTCCCAATGGGTAGTTGGAGCAACAAAGTCAAACTCTTCTCTCACACTCCAATAGTGTTTAGCTAGCTCTTCTGCGGCTTTGCCTACAGCTTCTTTGTTATCGCCATAAACAACTACCACACCATGATTTCGCGGTTCGTCTGCCCATGGATACGACATCCATATAGATGCATCTATTACATTGTCTTTGTCTATTAAAGAGGGAATGGCACCGTATAAACTTTTTGCAGGTTCGATGCGTGTACTGGTTTGTTCACCAGGCAATAAAATAGGAACAGCTATCCATGCTTTGTATGCAGGTTTTCCTTTACCACTTTTTAGGCGTGACAATAGATTGGTAACGGCTCTTTTTTTAGATTCAATGGCATCTTCATGTGGTGCTAAGCGGTAACAAGTAATTAAATCGGTGTTTTGAGCCAATCGTGGCGATACACTACCATGTAAATCCATGCATGTGGAAATAACTACATCAGTGCCAATGACTTCTCT
>CAZBVD010000441.1:0-1814 GCA_964495235.1 uncultured Dysgonomonadaceae bacterium
CTGGCGCCTACAGCACCTAAAACCCCCACCGCTATTAACATCATATTCATACCTAGTTGTTAGTTTAGTTTTTTTATTGTAAATGCTAATTTTTCGCTCATCTTGTGGCGTGTTGTGTATAGAAGGGCATAATAAGGAACAAGCGATGCAAGCGCTACAAGTGCAGCTTGAAGTTCGCTTATCTGCCATACGGATATTGATACAAAAACCACTGCCATCAAAAGAATCAATGGCAACACAAACGCCCACAATATAGCCTTGTAACCAATAGAAGTTTTACCCGAAAGCAAAACCCTTTCATTCATTTTAAACCTGCCCGATGTATCTATTACATCTACCATTTTTACTTTGGTATCGGCAGCTATACACGCATGTTTTGCATGACACTCGCTACAAGCAGTACTTTGTGTAATGCGTATAGTGTATTCATTTCCGTTTATACTATCTATAGTCCCTTCGTGCTCTATCATATCTGTGCTTGAGTCTATATTGTTTTTAGATGTATATAAACTATCTCTGTTTACATTTAGCCACAAATTTAGTTATTATTTCTGTTTATAAGAATTTTATCCTTCCCTTTTTTGTTCATATCTCTTGCAACCAAATTATAAAAACGCTACAACACACATAAAAATAATTAAGATAAAAACCATTTTCTGTTAAACAATCGAATGACTTACACGTTTTACATATGATATACAAGCAACATAAATTAAGCACCGCTTTTTATTTGTGTTGCATAACACATAACAAAACCAATAAAACAAAAAAACTATGCTAAGCAAAAAATTAGAAGATGCTATTAACAAGCAAATCAATGTAGAACTATGGTCAGCATACCTCTATCTATCCATGTCGACTCATTACACCCATGAAGGGTTGCCAGGAGTTGCCAATTGGTTCTTACAGCAGTTTCACGAAGAGCAAGAACACGCTATGAGGCTAATGAATTACATGGCTTCAAAAGGAAACAAGGTGTTGCTACAGCCATTAGATAAAGTAGACACAAGCTGGGATTCGCTTTTAAATGCTTTTGGAGACTCTCTTGCACACGAGAAAGTTGTAACTTCAAATATCAATAACTTGGTTACCCTTGCACGCGAAGAACAAGACTATGCTACAGAAAACATGTTGCAATGGTTTGTGAGCGAACAAGTTGAAGAAGAAGAGTCTGTACAAGGAATTATAGATGCTTTAGAGTTGATTGGCGATAAAGGACACGCCATTTATATGTTTGACAAAGAACTTGGCAAACGCAAAGACGAAGAAGGAGCTGAGTAATTGAGTTAAGAATTAAGAGATAAGAACTAAGAATTATCTTGTATTATTTGCAAGATATAGAAGGACAGGTCTACCCGTTGAAATTTTCACTATTTCATTACGGTTTTAACCTGTTCTTTTGTTTTCATAATTCCGTCTCACTCGAAAACTTATGTGCAAAAGGCTGAAATCGTCCAAACCCAGTCCGCTCGCGCCGATTTGCAAATCGGCCTGCCCCATGAAATTGGATTTTATATTTCATTGGGGTGTGCTGCTAAGCAGAAAGGAATAAATATAAATGCTTTCTCTAAAGCGACACACGGTTTATAAAACCGCGCGAACAGGACGATTCTCAATCGCCTTTCACACTTGTTTTTTCGGCTCATCGGACGAGGTCGGTTTTGTAGGATGATTTGAATTTTTTGTTGTTTTGTGATTTTGTGATTTCGTTTGGCTGATTGCTCTTGTTTTTTAACCACAGATTACACGAATTGGATTAGATGGATGTTTTGTAATAAGACAGATTGCACAGATTTTGTTTTCAAAGAATGTTT
>CAZBVD010000442.1:0-1807 GCA_964495235.1 uncultured Dysgonomonadaceae bacterium
AACAATGCAAAGATTGTTTAGGAAGTAATAACAATCTGTTTTACAACAGTCTGGTTATACTTTTGGGTTTTGGAGCTTTAACCACTAAAATACGAGCCAACTGTGTGGACGTATTGCTTATATAATGAACAATGTCTTTAGGACTTACCACAAGCGAGTCCGCCTCTACCATTTGCTCCTTATCACCTATGTGCACAGTAGGTGTTCCTTCAAGTATATAGAAGAATACATCTACTGGGGTGATATGAGGCTTTAGTGTTTCTCCAACCTGAAGTGTGATATGAACGGCTTGGGCACTATCATTATCATAAAGCAGGCGCGTATCCACTTTGTGTGGTGTGTCTTGTATACTAGTTTCAGCTACTTTTATTATTTCCATTTCATCAAGTTTTAGATATTACTAACCAGGTTCCCTTCATTATAAACCAGACTGAAGATATAATTGTTCATCTTCTATGCACTCACCAGTAGTCTAGCAAATTGATATTGGCATAACAGGAATAACAACACAATTTGAGAATGTAGCACAATCAAACACCAAATAATAGTATGATATAAAATAAACTTATAATTTATCTTACAAACTCTAGTACCTGACCGCTTGGATGGCCAATAACTTGGCCGTTATGAAAAACAACTTTACCATTCAAGATAGTTGTATGAATGCTAGAAGAAAGTGTTTCTCCTTGCAAAGGAGACCAACCGCATTTGTAGAGTATATTATCAGAAGAAACTGTGTAGGACTTGTTGGGATTTACCAACACCAAATCGGCAAAGTATCCTTCGCGGATATATCCACGCTCCTTTACGCCAAAAAGAGTGGCAGGCGCATGACACATTTTTTCTACCATCAACTCTTTGCTTAAAACATTTTGCGACACAAGCTGCATCATCATTTGCAATGAGTGCTGAACAAGTGGTCCGCCCGAAGCGGCTTTGAGTGCTCCACCCTCTTTTTCAGATAAAGTATGTGGCGCATGATCGGTGGCAACTACATCTAGTTTGTTTCCCAATAAAGCTTTGCGTAGTTCGAATCGGTCTGTTTCGGTTTTAACGGCAGGATTCCATTTTATGCGAGTGCCCAAATGATTGTACTCCTCATCGGTAAACCAAAGATGATGAACACATACCTCTCCTGTAATTTTTTTCTCCGAGAGTGGTTTAGCATCAAAAAGAGTCATCTCTTTTGCGGTTGACAAATGCAAGACGTGTAAACGTGAGCCATATTTGTCGGCCAATTCTATAGCCTCTGCCGATGATTGGTAACAAGCTTCGGCACTGCGTATAAGAGGGTGATACTTTAAAGGTATATCATCTCCAAGCTCTTTACGATATTTCTCTATATTATCTCTTATAATAGACTCTTTCTCGCAGTGAGTAGCAATGAGCATACCAACTTCTGCAAAGATTGCTTGCAATGTTTTTTTATCGTCCACCAACATGCTTCCAGTAGAAGATCCCATAAATACTTTAATGCCACAAAGATGTTTAGAATGGGCTAGTTTAAGTTCTGCTAAATTGTCATTGGTAGCACCTAGATAAAAAGCATAGTTGGCATATGACTTGCCTTGTGCATATTCGTTTTTTTTCTCCCAAGCATCAATAGAAATGGTTTGCGGATTAGTATTGGGCATTTCCATGTATGAAGTAACCCCTCCAGCAATAGCAGCTCTACTTTCTGACTCGATAGTGCCTTTGTGTGAAAGACCAGGCTCACGAAAATGAACTTGATCGTCTATAACTCCGGGCATTAAATAAAGATTGTCGGCTTCTATTATTTCTGATCTATTACAAATCTCTTCGGGTA
>CAZBVD010000443.1:0-1805 GCA_964495235.1 uncultured Dysgonomonadaceae bacterium
AAAGTTTTCATAGAAACTACAACATCATTAAAGTCCGTCTCAGAACATTTATTGACAGCTGTTTCTAAAGCCTTTATACGGGCATTATCTGTATTTGGGAGTCTTCTATAAGGCATATATATTCTATAACAAGAGTCAGAATGTGCTTTTCACAAAGATGTAGTTTTACTTTTCTCTTTTCATTAATTTATCAGTGTAAATTAGAAGTTGTTGCTTTCTGTCATCCGGCACATTCACTTCAGAAAGACAGCTTAATGCTGCAAGATAATATTTTTGAATGAGTTTATTGGTAAGATTTTCCAGTTTTAAGTCATCGTATATTTCTTTAACAGCACTTATTTTAGCTTCTGAGTCAAAATTAGCTGCCGATATCAAATCTTGAAGTGTTTTCTCTTGAGCTTTATTACTATTCTCAAGTGCCTTTATAAGCAGGAATGTTTTTTTGTTGCACAATATATCACCACCTATGTTTTTGCCAAACTCAATTGGATTACCATATACATCAAGCAAGTCATCTTTTAGCTGAAAAGCTATTCCTATATTTATACCAAAATCATACAATCTGTTGGCATCTTCGCTGGATGCATTACCAAGTATAGCTCCAATCTTTAGAGATGATGCCAAAAGAACTGCAGTTTTAAGGCGAATCATTTCTATGTATTCCGATTCATCTACATTCAATCGTTTCTCAAAATCCATATCATATTGCTGACCTTCACATACTTGCATGGCTGTAGCAGTAAAGACATCAAGAATACGAGGAAGAACATCTATATCCACCTTCATAATATACCTATATGCATCAATCAACATGGCATCGCCAGAGAGCACTGCTGTATTATCATCCCATTTAGTATGAACAGTCTTCTCGCCACGCCTAACAGATGCATTATCCATGAGGTCGTCATGCAACAAACTGAAGTTGTGAAATATCTCGAGACCAATAGCGGGCGCTGTAGTTTTTTCTAAATTATTGCTAAATAAATTTGTAGCCATATAAGCTAAAATAGGACGAAGTCTTTTTCCTCCTAATGACAAAATATACGCGATGGGCTCAAACAAAGATTTGGGTTTTCTATCGAAATCCAACTTTTCGATTACTTCGTTTATTTTCTTTTCTAAATCTGCAGATGTGTATATCATTATAGTTATATATAATAGGTGAGAATATAAACAACAAAAGCTACTTTAATGGTATAAAGCAGCTTTTGTTATATATTTAATTACAAGAAATACAATTATTAATTAGTTTTGAAGACGGAAAACAACAGGCAATGTAAAACGTACACGTACTGGTTTTCCTCGTTGTTGTCCTGGCTTCCACTTCGGCATCGTTTTAATAACACGCACAGCTTCTTTGTCTAGCGAGGGGTCTTGTCCTCTAACAACTTGCACGTCTGAAATGCTTCCATCGCGTTCTACTACAAAGTTTGTAATAACTCGTCCTTGAATACTATTCTCTTGTGCAATAACAGGATATTTGATATTATCTCCTAAAAACTTCATTAACGCGGTAGTTCCACCTGGAAATTCAGGCTGTTGTTCAACCACCACAAAAATTTCTTCTGTAGCCTCTTCCACTACTGGTTTTGGTGGGGGAGGCGGGGTGTAAGTCTGAATTTGAGCCCTTGATTGATCATCTTCTAATGAAGACAAGTCAATTTTGGTTTCAACTTTTTCTTCTGTCACCTCAATAATTTCAGGTACTTCTGGTTCGGGTGGTGGAGGTGGAGGCGGAGGTGTTGGGTCGCGTTGAGTAATTTCAATCTCCTCTTCAGCCAGCACATCTTGCACAATCACCGTTT
>CAZBVD010000444.1:0-1798 GCA_964495235.1 uncultured Dysgonomonadaceae bacterium
TCTCTTTGTCCACCTGTGAATAACTTTTTAACTAGTGTAACTACTCACTTACATGTTTACTTAGGAAAGAATCCTAATGATCTACCAATTAATTGGCTTTCTTCTCCAGGAACATTAATTTTACTAGCGGGAATAATTGGAGGAAAGATTCAAGGTTTAAGCTTAAGCCAAATGTTCAAAATCTTGCTTAATGTCTTAAAAACAATTGGTATGACAACAATTACAGTTTGTGCAATTGTTGGTTTAGCTAAAGTTATGGTATATGCAGGAATGACTAAAGCTTTAGCGGTAGCCTTAGTAAGTTTACTTGGGCCAGCTTATCCTTTATTTGCACCATTAATTGGAGCTCTAGGAACATTCTTAACTGGGTCTGCAACGTCAGCCAACGTTCTATTTGGTAACTTACAGTATTCTGCTGCTCAATCACTAGGAGTAAGCAAGTATTGGATTGTTGCTTCAAACATGACTGGTGCAACGGCTGGGATGTTATCACCGCAGAATATTGCAGTAGCTACCGGTGCAATTAATAAAGAAGGGCTAGAAGGAAATATTCTAAAAGAAACGACTAAGTGGGGCAGTATTTACTTGTTAATTACCTGTGTATTTCTATACTTAGTTGGTTTGATTACTAAATTAGTATAAAGTAAAAAGTTCTTGATCTAATTTCTGAGATCAAGAACTTTTTGTTTACAAATGTATTTGTATTTTTACTAGATAGTTTTTAATTCATTAACGATTTTTTCAAACTCATTAAGGCGTTTTTCAAAAGTGTTAAATGCGTCTCTTAGGTAATCTGCCTTTGTCATATCGACACCGGCACGTTTCATTATCTCTGTTGGATAATCTGAAGAGCCAGCCTTTAAGAAATTAATATAAGCCGTACGTTCTTTGTCAGTACCATGAACAACATTATTTGCAAGGGCTGTAGCAGCAGCAAAACCTGTTGCATATTGGTAAACATAGAAGTTGTAATAGAAGTGAGGAATACGGGCCCATTCTTTAGCAATCTCTCCGCCCGGTTCTACACTATCACCGTAATATCTTTGGTTTAAATTGCCATAAAATTCATCAAGAACATCGGCAGTTAATGGTTGACCATTTGCATCAGCTTCATGAATAAACTGCTCAAATTCTGCAAATTGTGTTTGACGGAAAAGTGTACCCTTAAATGAATCAAGATAGTGATTCAAAACAAATGCGCGTGTTTTAGGATCGGTAATTTTATCTAAGAAGTATTCAGTTAAAATATTTTCATTAGTTGTTGATGCAATTTCAGCAACAAAAATCGGGTAGTCTCCATATACATATGGCTGACTATTTCTTGTATACCAGGAATGCACTGAGTGTCCAGTTTCATGAACTAGGGTATAGAGAGAATCAAGATTATCCTCCCAATTTAATAATTCATATGGATCAGTATCATAAGAACCACCAGAATAAGCGCCAGTTACCTTATTTTGGCTTTCAACTACATCAATTATCCGATTATTAAAAATATAGTCAACATGCTCTAAATAATCTTTTCCTAGTGGAGCTAGGGCTCGTCTAGCCTCATTTTTTGCTTCTTCAAAGTTATAAGAAAGACTAGGCTCACCTGTTAATGGAACATACATATCATACATTTGGAGATCAGAAAGACCTAAAATCTTTTTTCTTAAACTAACGTAGCGATGAAGAAGATCTAAGTGACTATTTACTTCTTTGATCAATGTATCATAAACAGTAGTTGGTACGCCATTTTTGCTTAAAGCAGCCTCTCGAGCTGAATTATATTTATGTACTTGAGCATTAAAATTGT
>CAZBVD010000445.1:0-1793 GCA_964495235.1 uncultured Dysgonomonadaceae bacterium
CAAACCCTGTAGCAGTATCTTTAATTACAAATCCTGCTTTAGTAAGGTCGTCGCGAATTTTATCAGATGTTGCCCAATCTTTGTTGCGCTTTGCTTCTTGTCTCATTTCCAACAACATATTCACAGCTTTTTCAAAAGCTTCGTAGCTGGTATCTTTTAGTGCCGAGTTGTCTTCAATACCTAGCAACTCGAATAAGAATGTGTTGAACAAGAATGTTAACTCGTCAATATCTTCTTGCGATAATTTTTCAATTCCAGCAATTGCTGAGTTGATAATACGTGTTGCCTCAAACAGATGCGAAAGCAGAATAGGTGTGTTCAAATCATCATTCATTGCATCGTAGCATTTCTGACGCAACGCCTTTACCTCAACAGTTGAAGTATCGCTTACAGGTATATTGTCTATATGTTTTGATGCATCAAGCAATCTTTTTAATGCAACTTCTGCAGCATGCAAAGCATCAACACTAAAATCAACCATGCTTCTATAGTGCGATTGTAATATAAAGAATCGGATAATCATCGGTTCATAGGCTTTGTCTAATAGACGGTGAGTGCCGTTAAAAAACTCCTCAAGATTGATGAAGTTACCCATCGACTTACCCATTTTTGTTCCGTTTACAGTAATCATATTATTATGCATCCAATAATTTACGGAACGTTTTCCATTAACAGCAGTGTTTTGAGCAATCTCACATTCATGATGAGGGAACAATAAATCGAGCCCACCACCGTGAATATCAAACTCTTCGCCCAAATAGCGGGTACTCATTACCGAACACTCTATATGCCATCCCGGAAAACCTACACTCCATGGAGAATTCCAACGCATAATATGTTCGGGAGCTGCCTTTTTCCAAAGCGCAAAGTCAACACTTCTGCGCTTTTCATCTTGACCGTCTAATTCACGTGTAGTTTCTAGCATCTCATCAATGTCTCTGCGAGACAAAATTCCATAATCATGAGATTTGTTATATTTTTCCACATCAAAATATACCGATCCATTGCTCTCATAAGCAAAACCTTTGTCTAATATTTCTTGCGTCATTTCTATCTGCTCCATTACATGACCCGAAGCACTTGGCTCTATCGAGGGACGCAATACATTGAGCGAGTCCATAGCTTTATGGTAACTATTGGTGTAAAACTGTACCACCTCCATGGGTTCTAACTCTTCTAAACGCGCTTTTTTACCAATTTTATCTTCACCCTCATCTGCATCATTTTCTAAATGACCTACATCGGTAATATTGCGCACATAGCGCACCTTGTAACCAATATGCTGTAGATAGCGGAATAGCAAATCGAATGTAATTGCTGGACGAGCATGACCCAAATGCGGGTCGCCATATACTGTAGGACCACATACATACATCCCTACATGGTTTGGATGTAAGGGTTTAAAAATTTCTTTTTTGCGATTGAGCGTATTATAAATAACTAATTCTTGTGTCATGATAAATATCTTATTATTTGATAGTACTGTTACAAACAATTCAAACAAAGGTTGTTTGAATTTATTTCAGATTGACAAAAATACTAATTTATACTTTATTTGTCGATTAATACGAGAGTTTAATGCTGTTGATAAGCTAAAAGAATAAATAACTATGTAGTTTAGGTTGAATAAATCATTATCCTTTTTTTTCATTCCTAAAAAGCTATTGCAATTAATCTCCTCATTTTATATTGCTCTATGGGAGATATATAATCATCAAAATAAAAAGCGCATTACCTTTAAATAGAAACAAACAGTCGAAAAAACAAATTATAGCCAAAAAGAGCTCAGAAAG
>CAZBVD010000446.1:0-1788 GCA_964495235.1 uncultured Dysgonomonadaceae bacterium
TATGCGGGCACTATTTGTAGAAACAGTTAAAGATAAGCGTTCATCAAAAAACTATAAAAACAATCGAATACAAACAAAACAACCAAAGATAAATGAAGCTTTATTCTATGCAAAACAAAAGTCAGTGCCGGCTGCTTCTCCTGAATTTCAATCAATTCAAATACCTATTGTTGTTAGTTCTGATATTAATAATGAAGAGTTTACTAAAGAAGAGATTAATGAAATAACATCTTTTGCTAAACTCTATCTAATCCAACTGGAAAAACAACTAGAGCAAATGAAACTACTGGAAAGAAAAAACCCTTTAATGCAATATGAGTTTCTAAAAAGCTCATTAGAGCTTTATGAAAGTTCCATAAAAACCATTCAAAAGTATATTGAGGATAAAAATGTTAAAGAATTACAAAAATATCTAGACAAAACTCCTACAAATGAAGTAATATAAGGCTTTTCCTTAAATAGGGATTGTGAAATTGTTCATATTATATTATAATAAAGAGAGTATTGAGAATTTACAATTAGGAGGACTATGCTTGTCGACACCTAACTCTAATTATAATATGCAGTCCCGTGGATATAAAACAAAAGGAAATAGCTACAAAGACCGCTATATCAGTCACAAAGTTTGTCCTGAGTGTAGTGGTACGAGTGTCTATATGGATGAATGGAATACAATTGTTTCTTACAAGTGCTTAAGACGTTGCTGTAGACATCAGTGGGTAGAGGACAAGAACAGGAAAGAAGAAGAGCGTCCAGAAGATTATAAGACAAAATATGAACAAGTCAAAATAGATATGGAAGAAAAAAAGAAACAAGAACACCAGTCTTTTATTAATCACTATTTAATGACAGTTGAGCTTGATAAAATTGAAAAAGAGGAACTTATTACCTATAGCCTGGTTGGCTATAAGGAAGATGGTAAAACAGTAACTTTATCTCAGCATGCTGAGTTTGAAGATATTGCACATATCATTCAAAAAGAGCAGGCTAACTTTAAAAATTTTGATGTTATTGAAGAAAAAATGATAGGCAACATGCCTTCTGAATTATATATTGTGGCAAATGCAGAGTCACATCTTGAGGAATCCAAAGAATTATTTTACAGACCAGCACACTTGGGGGAAACTTTTGTATTTGCAGGTAACTTTATAGGATTAGATAATTTTTCTACTTTCATGAAATACTTATTATCGTTAAAAGAAAAAAGACCTTGTATTTTCATTAGAGGAGCAAATGAACATAATATTCTGGAATACATACATGGTACAAAAAAGTACATTGGCTCTCAGTTAAGTGTAGAAGAATTACTTCAGTCAATTAAAAAAGACTTAAATTATGACCTTAAGAAGCTGCCTGAAAAATCACCTGAGATATATGAATTAATTAAAAACTCCAAAGATTATTTTGAAAATGATACACATATTGTGGTATCCGGCGGAGTTGATTTATCGATTCCTTTCTGGAGACAATCCAATAAAGAACATTTATACAAAACAACCGATGATTTTATTGATAACTATAACTATACAGGCAAGACCATTGTGTTTGGCGACCGAGACATTGAGTTATTGAATGAAAATAATTCACATGGCTTATGGTATAATCGTCATAAATCCAAAGTTGGAATTAACGGAAATGTATCAGCAGGTAAAAAGCTTATTGCTTTATCTATTCTTGAAAACCAAATGAATTTTCTGTCTGCTAAAAATAAAGAAGCCCGTGCTGCTCGGTTAAAGGAAAAATATCCAGATATCGAATTAGATGACTTATTTTAATTATTTATTATTC
>CAZBVD010000447.1:0-1783 GCA_964495235.1 uncultured Dysgonomonadaceae bacterium
AACATGGCTCAGAAGAACTGTAAGCTGAGTAGCTGGTTGTTTCTGGCGTTTGCTCGTCAGTGGGAGTTTCATCTTCAACACCCTCAATGTCTGTCTCACCCTTTTTCTTGGCCTCGGCTTTACGCAGGTTGTTGGCCAAACGAATATTGATGGATCTGCGATACATACGGGCCTGCTGGTTCAGCTCCTCAATGAGCGCTGTATAATCCAGCTCAGTATTGGTCATATGAAAAACATCGATGGTTTTGAACAGATCTTCAAGTGCCACTACTACATTGCTTACAATATGGGCGGTGTTATACTTGGGTCGCTCGGCAAGCAAAGTAACTCTTTTGGCCAATGCAGATTTAAAAGCTCTTAGCGCGAGTTTAATGGCATCAACTTTAGCCATCAATGCTTTCTCTTCAATAGCTTCGCTAAGTGCCTCCTCAGTTTCCAGTGCATGCAAAAAACCATTTATTCTTTCGGTGAGCACTTTGTCATTTTTGACTTTGCTTAGGCCACGCAAGTTGCCATCGATAAAGCTGTTAATAAGATGCAGGTCATCGTCTATGCCCAATTTCTCAAGTATCCTCACTTCAAGCTTCAATGCGCTAATGGTGAGCATTAGTGTAGATTTCAAATTCTTTATTTTCAGCCTCTCGGGGTCTATTCCGTAGTTGAAACTCATTGTTTCTACATCGGGCATTAGTGCCTCTAGCTTTTCCAATAGTGGCTCTATGAGCAACTCCTTGGGGGTGTGACTCTGCACAATGTGAATTGTTTTCTGGGCCAATTGCGATACTTCAGATTTAAGCATCTGTGTGTAAGGAATTCTTTGAATTTCTAAGCGTTGGGTGTTCATGTTGTTGTGTGTTTTTTGTACTCTTAGGATATGCCTGTTTTTCTAAAATGAATGCACACTTTCTGCTAGCATATGTTAGAGTGCGGTTATTTAATTTATTGGTTTTAAAAGTGTGCATAATTCATGGGTTAGCTCATAGTAAATTATTAATTGGTTAATGGTTGGTTGTAGGGGTTGATTAGGGGGTTAAAAGAATTGAGTTTTCATGTTATATTCTTCAAAATCATGGTGGTGTATCTTGTTTTTATATCATATTCTTCAGATTTGTTTGTACAGATTGAAGTTTTATCTCATAATTTTATAATCTTTGCGCTTGTATTTTACTTTTATCTCATGAAACTTAAACACCGAGTGTTAGATTTAACTTCTATCTCTCAAATTCAGTACAAAGGTACCCATAAATGAGAGGCGTTCTTGAAATTGAATAATTTGAGTTTGCTTTTTGTTACGTCAAAACATAATATTTATACCCACCTCGTGTCCTCTTGTTTTTAAGTGGTTGTTCCACAGATGTTTATAGTGCACCCCGATGTTATTATAAAAAACACCTGCGCCCACTCCTGCAATATTAAAAGTGTTGTACGATGCGGTTGTAAACAGGGTCCATTGCTGCTTGGTGAAAACTGTTTTTTCTATGGGTGTAAAAGTAAACGGAAGAGCTGTTAGCTTGTTGTACTGAAGGGTGGGGGTGATGTGTAGCTTGCCATGCAAATTATCGAACAATGTGAGCGAATAGGTTCTTTGGGCCATGTAATTGTTGATGATTTTTGCGGTGTCTACTATTTCGGTTTTTGTGTTATTGATGAAAATATATTTGTAGGGCAATATTGGGGCAATGGGGTGTATCTCTTTGATTGGGAGGGATATTTGTGCATTGCCTTTCAGCTCTTTTCCTTTGGTGTAGATTGTTTTGTGGGTTTGTTTTATGGAGGCTCTGCC
>CAZBVD010000448.1:0-1782 GCA_964495235.1 uncultured Dysgonomonadaceae bacterium
CTAAAGATGATAAAAATGAAAAGCAAGATATAGATGAAAATGTAGAAGAAGTAGAAAAAGATCATAGAATCTTAGACTACACTAAAGAAAAAATAGAAGAATATATAGATAAGATAAAAGAGTTAGTTGCTAAAGGTAGATATACCATACCATTACAAGCTAATAGAAATGAAAATAAGAAATTTATTGAAAGGTATAGCTTAAACGGTAAGAAGAGAAAACAGATATTAGAAAGTTTGACTGTATATGACTTTTGCTATGGAACTAGGAATAGAAATGAAGGATATGAAAATGAGATACTATATGTATTTTTCAAGGAATATGAAGATACATTTCCAGAAGGTCATCAAAAGATACAAATATATATAAAGATGAACCTACTAGAACCAAATAATAAGTTTGTAGTAGTAATATCATTTCATGAATATACTGGTGAAGTTAAAACATTATTTGAAAAGGAGTGATGAAAATGTTTGGATTCTGTGATGAATGTAGAGATATGATTAAATATACTATAGATGCAAGAGAAGGATCATCAGAAGTAAAGGGAGAAGAAGTTAAATACACTGAAAAAATAGCCCTATGTAATGAATGTGGTAAAGAAATATTCATTAGTGAAATAATGGATGAAAACTTAATAGCTATAGATAATTCATATAGAAGTGATAAAAATTTGATAACTATAGAAGAAATAGAAGAAATTTTAGAAAAATATGATATAGGTAAGAAACCATTATCAAGTCTTTTAGGATGGTCAGATGTAACGGTAACTAGATATATAGATGGACAGCTACCAAGTAAGCATTACTCAGATGAATTGTACAATATACTAAAGAACCCTCCATATATGAGAGAAGTCTTAGAGCAGAACAAGGAGGCCCTTACTGATCTAGCATACAGAAAGGTTAATGATAAACTAGAGGGATTGGAAGAAACGTCTATTGAAGACTTAGAAGGGTTATCAAAAATAGAAATAGCTAGCGAATATATAATAAGCCTTACAGGGGATATAACACCATTAGCACTTCAGAAATTACTATACTATGTACAAGGATTTTACTCAGCATTTATAGGTGAGTATATATTTGAAGAAGACTGTGAAGCATGGATTCATGGTCCAGTCTATAATCAGACCTATCATAAGTATAAAGATTATAGATATCATCCTATAGATAGATGTAAAAAAAATGTAGATATATTTAAAGATTTATTAACTGAAGATGAAATGGAAATGATAAAAAATGTAGTAAGTAACTTTGGTAGATATAGTGGAAAGTTATTAGAAGAAATGACCCATTATGAAAAACCTTGGAGAGATGCAAGAGCTGGATTGAATTCAACAGAGAAATCTAATAGAGTAATAGATAAGAATGGTATTAAACTATACTTTCAAGATGTGATAAGATCTTATAATATGATAAGTATACTTGATATAAAGGATTATACCGTAGACATGGACGATAAGATAGCTATATAATAGAATAAACTAGGAAGTATTAGTATGAAACCATATTGATGCTTCTTTTTTTGATAATTATCTTAGAAAACACAACCTAAAATATCGTAAATATGATAAATAGCTATGAAAAGCTCAAAATCTATTTAAAAATGCTATAAGATAATTATATGTAAATTATAACTAATATCACTATAAGTAGTAAAATTATAATATAGAATACTTGTAGAATAACTCTAGTAGTAAAAAGAAGTTCTAAGATGTAGTGTTTGGATGGATTAGAGAGGTCATGAAAACTTAGAAAATCTAGTGAACTTTGTGCTATT
>CAZBVD010000449.1:0-1756 GCA_964495235.1 uncultured Dysgonomonadaceae bacterium
ATTATTGATGATACTGAGGTTGAAAAACGCGATGCTCCTATATTTGTTGTGAGTTCTAAAATGAAGCCTTATGACCTTAAAAGCATAACTGCTCTTAAAAGAAATCAGAATAAACTTAATGCAACCTTACCAGGGGCTTGCCTTATAACTGTTACTAATGATAATGTAAAACGATATATCCGTTTTGGAGGAAACCAAAATAAAGGTGCATCGCAAATAGATGTTTTTATTGTTGATAAGGAGGGAAATCTGGATATGAACGCTCCTCTAATATGGGATTTTGATGACATAACTGATATAAAAGCGCTTCCTATCGATGAAAACATACTAACTATTAAGGGAGGACTTTTTACAACTATTGCCAACAATGCCCCTTCGAAATACACCTATTACACAAGAGGTATTGTAATAAAACGTTCTAATGTTGTAGTTGATGGCCTTGAACATCGTGTTACAGGCGAGGGCGATCAAGGAGCTCCATACAACGGTTTTTTAAACATAACCGATTGTGCTAATGTAACTGTAAAGAATGCTATTTTAACTGGTAGGAAGGTTTTCCACACTATTGGTTCGGCAGGAAGCAAGGTTTCTATGGGTTCATACGATATTTCTATTAGCCGCGCCGTTAATATATCATTTATAAACTGTAAACAAACAAATGATATAAACGATAGCTACTATTGGGGAATTATGGGATCTAACTATTGCAAGAATATTCTTTTTGATAATTGTGTTTTCTCTCGCTTCGATGCCCACATGGGAGTAGCCAATGCTACTATCCGCAACTCTACTTTGGGACATCAAGGAATAAACGCTATAGGCACCGGAACTTTTCTCTTAGAAAACTCTACTGTTCGCGCTTCAAGGCTCATTAACTTACGCAACGATTACGGAAGCACTTGGGAGGGAGAGATGATTGTTCGCAATTGTATTTTTGTTCCATCAAATGGCGAGACAGCTGATGCAAGCCTTTTTACAGGTCATAACATGGGAGAACACAATTTTGGCTACACTTGCTATATGCCAGAACGTATAACTATTGACTCTCTTTATATTGACGACTCAAACCACCCTGAAAATTATGAAGGACCAGCTATTTTTGCAGACTTCAATCGCAAGATGACTGATGAGTCTTATGAACAAGAGTTCCCCTATATCTTAACTAAAGAGGTGCACATCAATAATGTAACTACCGCAAGCGGCAAACCATTGAGACTTAGCAACAATCCGTTTATGTTTAAAGACGTGAAGGTGATTAGCAAATAGTATAAGCGATACGGTTTTAACTAAATCATACAGGGCGATACAAATTATTCGTAATTTGTATCGCCCTGTTTTGTTAATAGTATATGACATTCAAAGGTCACAGAGATTTATGACTTACAACTTACCACTTTTCTCACACAAACTTAAAAAAGAAAAACACAACAGCAGCCCATTCTTTCTTCACACCCCGTGCATAGCCAAGGGTAGAGTAATTACTGTTTTGCACAGTGCCATTATCTTTTATGTATCCCAAAGTAGTGTAACTACTATTCTGCACAGTACCATCTTTCTTCACATAGCCCACAGTGCTGTAGTTGCTATTCTGAATTGTGCCATCGCTCCGTATATAACCAATTGTGGAGTAACTGCTATTTTGTATTGTACCATTGTTGCGGATATAACCAACTGTTTTATAGTTGCTGTTCTGAATAGTTCCGTCGGTGCGAACATAACCCTTAGTGCTATAGTTACTGGATTGGATGGTTTGGGA
>CAZBVD010000450.1:0-1752 GCA_964495235.1 uncultured Dysgonomonadaceae bacterium
AAAACTGAAGGTGTTAAGGCGAAGCCGTATTTCATTGGGTTTGAATTGTTATACACACTTCCGCATTGCGGATAAACGCATTTGCGCCCTGAAAGGGCAGCCTATTCTAGGCAGACAAAGACGAGGGGTAATGAAGACCACTTTGTGGACATGACCACTGCCCTGGTATAGGACTATACACTAGCTATTGCTACATAATCTCGGAGAGATGGCATTTTTGTAGCACGGGGTATAAACCCCGTGAAAGATGAATAATCTGTTAAAGAACCCCGGATGGGGTGACATTTTTATTACTCCTCGCTCTCCTCGCTCCTCGCGCCAGCGCAGGAAACATTGTATTACAAAGGGTTTGCTAAACCTCTCTACAAATGTTAAATAGATGCTTCACTACGTTCAGCATGACAGGGACTTTTGAATAACTCTACAATGATTAAACAGCTGCTCACTTTTAATTTTTAACTTTTAACTCTCTTATACCACATCTGAGACAATCTGAGAAATCTGGGATTAACTATTTAACCACTTTAAGGAGCTCTGCGCCCCGCACCTCCCAGGAAGAAGCAAACAAAAAAATAAAACCCCAATGGAATATCTATCTTGTGAAATCAAAGATTTTACTCCATGGGGTAAATCACGAAAACACGGAACTAGAATTCCGTGTTTCCAATTTGTCTACTTAATTCCTACCTCAAAAACTATACGCTACTCCAGCATTAATCATGAAAAAATGTCCTGTATCTCCACTTGTTGGCATTGCGCCACCATCGAAGTAAAAACTTTGTTTTAAATTAACTACATAGGAAGCATCGGCTTGCACGCTAAAATTATTGGTAATGCGGTATTTGGGCATAAGTCCGATTTGAAATGTGCCTATTTTATCTGAGCCTGATGATTGTTTGGCTTTACCAAATGAGAGGCCTAATCCACCGTGCAACATTACCTCGAAGGGAGTTGGAGTTTTTTGAATAGATTCAAGAATATTGAATGTACCCTCTGCTATAAATTTGTGGATTGTTACACCATGAGAGCTATCATTGGTGTCTTGAAAGGAGTTATTGCCATAGGTGAAACGCAATCCTGCCAAACTAGTAAGCTCATAATTAGCACCTACATAGAAACTTCTGAAACCTGCATAATCGCTTAGAGACACACCATCGTCACTGGGCGAAACGGGTAGGTTGTAACCGCCACCTGCCTCAAGTGAAACACGTTGTATAAAAGTTTTTTCTTGTGCCAATAGGTTTGATGCCATTAGAGAGAGAGAAGAGAGGAGAATGATGAGATAAAATTGTTTCATAATAAATTGATTATGGTTAATGTGTGAATAAAGGCAAATATAGGAAAAACGGGGGAATTAAGAGATAAGAATTAAGAATTAAGAGTGAAGAATTAAGATCGAAATGCGTTTAGGCCTTTATTAAATTGAAATTGACCCTTCGACTGTCCCTGAGCTTGTCGAAGTGGGCTCAGACTGCAGTTGACAATGCCTGATTTCATCACATTTGTAGAGACACAATGTTTTGGGTCTTTGAAATACACCACCAACAAACAATAGTGGGCAAATTCCATTGTTATTCCGACATGCAGTGAGGAATCTCCGCTCGCGCGGGTTTGTAACCTGTGTGGTTGACAAGAATGTAGCTGGTGAATAGTGAATAGGAACTAGATGTATGGTCAAATCCCATTGTCATTCCGATACGCAGTGAGGAATCTAGTTTAACCCATGAAATAAAACTGAAGGTGTTAAGGCGA
>CAZBVD010000451.1:0-1752 GCA_964495235.1 uncultured Dysgonomonadaceae bacterium
GTAGGTTCATAATTTTTAATTAGTTAGTTGTAAGCAGTTAACAGTAAATAGAGAGCAGTGAATAAGCTAACAGCTCTGTGAGCATTGGGTGTAGTTTCTTTTCTCTATTATTTGTTACTTCTTACTTTGTACGTATTTATTTTGTTTGTTAATTCATTTCCTTTTGTTGGCGCAACATTTTTGGGCTGTGCCTTTAATTTCTTTCGCTTTATATTAAAATCATTGTCATTCTGAACGGATGTGAAGAATCTATCTAAACTATTCTGCAAATATTGAACAGATTCTTCAAGTGGCTGCGCTCAATTACCAAAGACAGAGAGCATTAATTCAGCGACGTGGTTTATTATAAACCCACGTACAGTCGCCCTGTATGGGTGTCTCTTTTCAATATACTGCAATATGTTTTTTGTTTTTGCTTCACTGTTTTGCAATCTGGCTTTTGAATTATTTTTAATCAAGGACAAGACGCGACCCAATGAAATATGTTTTTTAATTTCACCCCAATGAAATAACAATGCAGATTTCATAGGGCAAGCAGGGCAGGCTTGTCCCTACAATCTTATTCTATTATCTCACTGTCAATTAATTAATCATTAATAATTTATCATTAACCATTGCAAATTACCCCTTAATTTGCTCAAATCCTTTTCCATAAACCCCCGACACATTTGTTTGTGTAATAAATGCATGTTTATCGATACTCTTTACGAGACGAAAAACAGAGGTGGACTCATTGCGACGTGTCATGAGCATTATTATTTTTTGTGGCTCTTGAGAGTACCATCCTATACCATCTACTACGGAGCAACCACGCTCTAGCTCGGTGTTGATATGTGTGGCAATTTCATCGTATTTTGATGAGAATATAAAAAACTGTACCGATTGTCGCGACCCATTTATAACCACATCTACTGCATAGTAGAGGATAACGGTGATGATGAATCCGATGATAATTGTCTCTAGGCTTTGAAAGAGCAAGTACGAACTGAGGATGATTGTAACATCTATATAAGTGAGAACACGCCCCATACTGATGTTGCGATATTTTGTGATAATTGCTGCAATGATATCGCCTCCTCCTGTGGAGCTATTGGCCGATAAAACCAGACCCAGACCTATGCCTGTGATGACTGCTCCAACAAGGATGGACATGGTGGGGTCTGTAATAAATGGTTCAGTAATATATGTTTCGGCAATATTAAGAAAAAAAGTTAGTGCAACAGTACTAAACAGTGTTTTGTACACATACTTGCGCCCCAGAATAAACCATGCGATAGTTAGCAAGATTGTGTTGATGCCAATAAATGATACCCAGAGGGGAAGATCTGTTGCATATTTGATTAGTAGGGAGAGACCTCCTATTCCACCCATTACAACTTTGTAGGGTAAAAGGAATGCTGTGAAACCTATAGAGAAGAGGATCAGTCCGGCA
The DNA here is from genome assembly GCA_964495235.1 of uncultured Dysgonomonadaceae bacterium. Taxonomy (GTDB): domain Bacteria; phylum Bacteroidota; class Bacteroidia; order Bacteroidales; family Dysgonomonadaceae; genus UBA2632. The sequence continues at coordinate 1,433 of CAZBVD010000451.1, forward strand.
ATGATGCTGAGGTAGTCGCGCCAATAAAACGATTTTAAGTACTTTTTTGGTAGTTGGAGGTTCATGTTATTATTTTTTAGTTGTAAGCAGTTAGCAGTAAATAGAGAGCAGCAAGAAGTGAACAGTGGATTACCCTTTCCGATATAAATTGGGACAAACAAGGGCAGTGGAGTTCTTTGTCCCCTGCCCCTTGTTCCTTGTCCTTTATTCCTTGTTCCTTGTCTCTTGTCCCTATTATACCACAATATTCACAATCTTCTTAGGCACCACAATCACCTTTTTAGGTGTTTTGCCATCAATCCATTTTTGCGAATCGGGAT
>CAZBVD010000452.1:0-1738 GCA_964495235.1 uncultured Dysgonomonadaceae bacterium
TTGTTTTATATGGCAATTGAAAAAAGAACTCTTCTTGAGTCTGTTCTGCACTGTACGTGTCTGTTGTGGGGGTTCTATCAATTATATCCTGAGGAACACCGAGGTGTTGAGCAACTTGATAAACTTGCGTTTTATACAGACTTGCTATTGGCATCACATCTGCCCCACCATCGCCGTGTTTGACAAAAAAACCCTGCTCGACCTCATGCCTGTTGGGTGTTCCTATCACAGCGTAGTAAAGACGCTCAGCATGATAATAAAGCATAGACATTCTTGAGCGTTGTTTAAAATTGGATGATGCAACAATCTGTAAATAAGCTTTAGTTGAAAGTACTTTTGTGTTTTCTATCCCATCGGGTGTTATAACCGTTACAGAAAATAGAGGAGGAATGTTCCTGTCAATCTTTTGATTGATTAGAATTTTTGACTTATCCATTTCCGGATTATATTCAGGAATTATATTTGATATTGCTTCATCGCGTCGCGAATAGCAACCAAATCCTTCAAGTGCACCTGTAATATTTTCAACCACTACCTCTACACCAAACTTTTTAGCTAAATGCTTAGCCATTATTTCACTATCGGAGCTTGACTCTGATTCTGGTAATATAACACCCAATACATTTTTAGCACCAAAAGCTTCTACTGACAAAGCCAGAGTTGCTGAAGAATCAATACCGCCACTAATTCCTACAACTGCACCTCTACGGTTCAATTGATTTAAAACTGCATTACGCAGATTTTCAACTATTGAATTGCATGCACTCTCAATGTCTCTGATATGTAAAAGTTCATGAGATAATTTCTTTTTATTTTTATTTTTATCCACCGTCATATGATTTATGCGTTTTTATAACTCTTATCTATTACTATGTTATTCAGCTTTATCAATTCTGATTCTTTCAATACCGGAATTGCCTTTTCAACAAAACAGGAATGTAAAATCTGAGTTGATAAAATGGCTGTAAGTGCCATATTATCAACCTCTGATATTTGTTGCTTCATTTTCATCTTTTCTAAAAGCATCTTTACTTTTTTATAATCAAAAAAGCCCATCGAGATTATCTTTTCTTTTGAAAGCATTTCTTGAATATAGTCGGATCTGTTTGCAGCACTGAAAGAAGATGCTATAGGAGCTCTATAAGGTTGTTTCTGCCGAGCAATTATTTCTTGTGGCACCCTGTTTTCCATCATCTTTTTCAAAAGATACTTTTCTTTTAATCCATTCAATCTATACTTCGGCTTCAACCTCATACACATCTCAATAAGTCTATAATCTAGAAAAGGAAATCTTCCTTCCACAGAATTAGCCGCAGCCATACGCTCTCCTTGTGACGGCAAAAGATAGCTCATTGTAAAAATATTTGCTTCTATCCATTGAGCTCTCGACAGTAAATCAACTCCCTTTAGCTTCTCTTTAACTTTTTCAGAATACTCTTCAACAGGGTTATAGCCTTTTATTTCATTTTTTATGTCTGTAGAGAAGAAATTTTTAATACGAGTAGTATTATGCCATCTCAACAAATGGGAGTAGATTGGGGAAGAAGTTTCAGTTAGTTTATATCCAAAAAACATTCTTAGAGCCATATCATTTGAGTTGCCCATTTGCGACAAGTATGGATAAAGTTTTTTAAGTAGCAAAGGCCTATATTTTGATGTAGGTTCTTTAGCCCAAAACTCTCGTATTATTGCCTCTTTAAAAATGTTATAACCTCCCAAAATCTCATCTGCTCCTTCA
>CAZBVD010000453.1:0-1736 GCA_964495235.1 uncultured Dysgonomonadaceae bacterium
TCCAATTTTAATCAATGACTCAAGGATGCCCTCTTCGTCAAGTTTGCAATAATGCATCAAATCTTTAATTGATCCATGGGAAATAAACTCATCGTTAATTCCTAAACGATGGACACTTAAATTATTATATCCATTGTCTGAAAAGAATTCTAATACGGCACTTCCCATACCTCCTTCAATAGAACCATTTTCTATAGTAACTATGGTGCTGTAATTCTTGGCTACTTCAGTCAGAAGTTCTTCGTCAAGGGGCTTTAAAAAAAGCATATCGTAGTGAGCAATATCCATACCATGCTCTTTAGCCTTTTCAATAGCAGTTGCCGAAACATTACCAATAGTTCCAATAGAAAGCAATGCGATGTCTCTACCATCTTTCAGCTTTCGTCCTTTACCAATAGGAATTATCTTCATCTCATTTTTCCATTCCACATGCTCACCTTGTCCTCTAGGATATCTAATAACAAATGGACCTGAATTGCCATAAACAGCAGTATACATAAGGTTTCGCAAGTCATGCTCATTATAAGGGGCCGATATAACTAAGTTGGGAATAAAACGCAGGTAAGCCATATCAAAAACTCCATGATGCGTAGCGCCATCTTCACCCACCAAACCAGATCTATCTAAACACATGATTACTTTTAGGTTTTGCAGTGCAACATCGTGAATAACCTGATCATAAGCACGCTGCATAAAAGAAGAGTATATATTACAAAAAGGTATAAGCCCCTCTTTTGCCATTCCTGCGGAGAAAGTAACTGCATGTGCTTCTGCTATTCCCACATCAAAAGCTCTTGTTGGGAACTCTTTCATCATTTGCACCATAGAACATCCTGTTGGCATAGCGGGTGTAACGCCCACAATCTTTTCGTTGGTCGATGCTAATTCTGTTAGTGTGTGCCCAAAAACATCTTGATATCGTGGAGGTTGTCCATTGCTGCTTTTACTTATACGCTTGCCTGTCTTTTTATCAAACAGGCCTGGAGCATGCCAAACTGTTGCTGACTCTTCAGCAGGTTTATAACCTTTACCCTTTGTAGTGCGAATATGCAATAATTTAGGGCCTTGCATGTTTTTAATGTTGCCTAAAATACGAACAAGCGAGGGTAAATCGTGACCATCAACAACTCCGAAATAGCGAATGTTGAGTCCTTCAAACATATTCTGCTGACGAGTTAATAGCGATTTAAGACTATTATTGAAGCGCAATATAAAATTCTTCTTCTCATCGTCTATAAGATTTCTTCGCTTAAACTGCTTGTAAATACCATAACGCATTCTATTGTACGCAGAAGAAGATGTCATTTTAACTAAATACTCCTTCATGCCTCCAACGTTGTCATCTATCGACATATCATTATCGTTTAAGATAATGAGAAGGTTGTTTGGTTGAGAAGATGCATTGTTTAGTCCCTCAAAAGCCAATCCACCTGTCATTGCACCATCACCAATTATAGCAACCACATGTTGTTCGGGTTGGTTCTGCAAATTTGCAGCCACAGCCATGCCCAATGCTGCCGATATAGATGTGGATGCATGTCCAGCAATAAATGAATCGTATTCACTCTCTTTTGGATCTGTAAATCCAGATAAGCCTCCAAATTTACGATTGGTATGAAACCGATCACGTCTACCTGTAAGTATTTTGTGACCATAGGCCTGATGGCCCACATCCCACACAAGTCTATCGAAGGGTGTGTTGTATAAATAATGAAGGGCTACAGTTAGCTCAACTG
>CAZBVD010000454.1:0-1735 GCA_964495235.1 uncultured Dysgonomonadaceae bacterium
GACAGTAATGCCTTTTATAAGAAAACTCTTTATCCGTCTCGTGGTGCTATGTACGACCGCAATGGGGAGCTATTGGTATATAACCAAGCTACCTACGATGTGATGATGATAGAAAGGGAAATGAACGATTTTGACACTATCGACTTTTGCAACACAGTAAACATTGAACTAGATAGCTTCTTTGAGTTAGATAGCTTAATGCGTGATTCTCGCAGAAACCCTGGTTATTCATCATATACTCCACAGCGTTTTATGTCGAAACTAGATACTCGCGAGTATGCAATGCTACAAGAAAAGCTGTATAAGTTTCCTGGTATATACATTCAGAATAGAACAGAGCGACAATACAAATACCCCAACATGGGCTTGATACTTGGCTATATTGCTGAAGTGGACAAAAACACCATGGCTGCAGATAATTATTATGCGAGAGGAGATTTTTCAGGCAAATCGGGAATAGAACTATCGCACGAAGAAGACTTAAGAGGTGAAAAAGGTGTGGAAGTTTTATTGCGCGATGCACACGGACGAATTCAAGGTAAATACGAAGAGGGCAAGCATGATGTAATGCCTAAATCGGGACAAGACTTAACATTATCGATAGATATTGACTTGCAAGCTTATGGCGAATATTTGATGCAGAACAAAATTGGCAGCATTATTATGATTGAACCAAAAACTGGAGAGGTGCTAGCTATGGTAGCAGCACCTAGCTACGACCCTGCATTGTTAACTGGTCGCGACTTTGGTGAAAACTTTATGAAATTGGCGCGCGATCCTTACAAACCACTTATCAATAGAGCTGTGTCGGGGGTATATCCTCCAGGCTCAACTTTCAAACCTGCTCAAGGTCTTGTTTTCTTAGCAGAAAACATCATTACTCCCGATACCAGATATGGTTGTGCAGGAGGATACCCTCCTTTGGGTGGACGACCCCGTTGTCACGGACATCCTTCCCCTTTACCGCTCGACCCAGCATTGGCTACATCTTGTAACTCATACTTTTGCTACGGGCTAACAGCTATGCTTACCAATCGCACCCATTACACAGACATCAACGATGCCTTCAACCACTGGAAAGACCGCATGGTTTCATTTGGGTTTGGTAATAAACTAGAAGTAGACTTACCCTCAGAAAAGAGAGGTTTTATACCTAATAGCAAATTTTACTCAAAAGTATTCAATACTGAGAACTGGCGTGCATCATATATTATTTCAACAGCCATTGGGCAAGGCGAAATTTTGGCCACTCCATTGCAGCTAGCCAATTTCTCAGCACTTGTTGCCAATCGCGGATACTACTATGTGCCACACTTGGTAAAAGGAATGAAGAATAAGTCTTTAAACAAAACCTATACAACTAAACACGACACAGGAATACCACGTGAGTTTTTTGACGTAACCGTTAGTGGTATGGCACATGCCGTAACAAACGGAACATGCCGTGGAATAAATCTTGCACCAGAAATTGAAGTGTGTGGCAAAACAGGAACATCTGAAAATCCACATGGCGACGATCACTCTCTGTTTATAGGTTTTGCCCCAAAAGACAATCCTGAAGTAGCAATAGCTGTAATTGTTGAAAATGGAAGATTTGGTGCAAGCAATGCTGTACCTATTGGCCGACTAATGATGCAGAAATTCTTTAAAGACTCCATCCCCCCATCAGATAAATGGCTCGAAGATAGAATTGTAAATACAACAATTCTTCCGAATATGTATCTGCAAAATAGCC
>CAZBVD010000455.1:0-1735 GCA_964495235.1 uncultured Dysgonomonadaceae bacterium
CGCTCTGTTTTATCCACCAACACCTTCTGCAGCACCTTTGCCCATTTCTCGTTGCTACACGACGATTCATTCTCCAAAATGCTCCACAATTGCCAAAAACAAACAGCTCCTGCTGCAATGTTTGACAATGGTATTTGTAGGCCTTCAAAAATGTAGGTCTCAATCAAGAATGCAAAAATAATGAGTACATATATTTTTATGAGGGTCATAAAAACTCGGCCCATGTATATGCTTTTAAACTTGCCATCGTTGGCACGGGGAAATTTGCGTTTCACACGGCGCGATAGGCTCCAAGCGGTGTACACATCGGCAAGTACCATCAATGTGCACACCAAAATAAACGGATAGGTGGGGTGGAGGAGTGCAATTACTCCTCCTATTATGCTGAATATCCACCTACTAATTGAATTTAAAAAGAGTATTCTCATGTGTTTGTGTTGTATTATATTTGTAATTTGCGAACATGGGCCAATAGTTTTTCTGGATGTGCTTAAAGATAAAATCCTGGAATATATCTTACCTTTCTCCACATTGGTACAACTTCTGGATCTTCTATTAAAAGCAAATCATTAATGCGCGTCACGCCATACTTCACTGCTGTGTGACTTCTGTTTATTTCGCGACCTATTTTGGTATAAGATATTCCGTGCATTTCGTATCTCAACTTGCAATAAAGTTGTCGCATATCGCTTAAGCGCCTATTTTTATTCTGCTCAATTAATTGCATTGGTTTAATACCCAATAGCTTTGAGAACTCTTTTATAACTCTGTTTTCGCTATCATCAAGTAGTTCGGTTATAATAGCTTCTATGTTTTCAAAGTATTCCATGTGTGTGTTTAATTTAGGTTTTTAATTATAAATTATGCGCTTTCAATTGTTTTTCATTATCCAGAAAACCCTATCATCCACAGATGTACGCTGCAGGTCTCTGCTAAATTCATATCCCTTTTCGGTTACTAACCTGCACGCCTCTTGGTAGCTGTACAACCTCACTGTCTTATCAAACCGCACTATATCCGATATATTAAGCTCCTTGAATTGAAAGTTATCAATAACGTTGTTCACGGCATCCGTTAATCTTTGGTCTGTAAATCCGTTTGCAACCAACCGCTCTGCAAGCACATTAAAAAACTCCTTGCTCTGCTTAGGGAAAGCAGTTTGCAGTTTTCGTATATTCTTGGCCACCCCCACATCCGTTAGTTTATCCAGATAAATACTCAACTCATTGTTAGATTGCGTTTTCCTGAATGCCCCTTGCAATGCCTTGTTTGATGTGGAGCATAAGCTCGTGGTCACTTGTTTTACAATCGCCGTTAAATTCTTTGTTTCTGTTGTCATAATTTCCTTCTATTATTTTTTGAAAATTGGAGGGGCGTATCATCCAATCAAAATTCGCAACAAACCCTTTGTTGCCATCGCCCTTTAAAAAATTACTCTCAGCTGCCTTCTGTATCATTTCCGCAAATGCATCTTTGCCAAATTCATTTATTCTAGCCCGAATACTACTCTTGCGTTTATCGCTTATTGGATAGATTACTTTGCCAAATATTCCTTGCGTTTCATCATTAAATAAATTAATAAGGGCTCGGTAGTCAATTCTTTCTTGCGTTGGTTGCGGAGCGACCGACATAGATACGTAAGTATCTACAGTATCCTTTTCTTTACTTTCCTTTCCTTTACTTTCCTTTTCTTTGTTGGATTTTGTTGCACTTTCTTCAACACTTGTTGATTTTT
>CAZBVD010000456.1:0-1723 GCA_964495235.1 uncultured Dysgonomonadaceae bacterium
TTTATAGCCTCTTGGTCTATATTACCAACAAAAGTGAAAACGAAGCTTCCAGGATTAAAGAAAATTTGTTTGTACATAGTCATTATTTTATCATAATCTATGTTTTTCAAATCTTCTAATCTTAAACGATCTACTATTGGGTTGTCCCCATACATTGCATGTCTTACCGAGTCGCTGAAAGCAACCATGGGTTCTGCTTCTGCATTTTTTAGTTGCGATTCCATTCTTTGGATATACGAATCAAAAGCGTCTTGGTCTTGACGTGGTGCAGTAAAATATAAATATACAAGCTGCAACATTGTTTCAAAATCTTTGATAGATGATGATCCGCTAAATCCTTGTGAGGTTAACCCTATTGTTGGTGTAGCCGATGCTGATTTACCTGCCAATACTTTTCGTGCATCTATATTGCTAAAGTTACCAATACCGCCTAATGTCATAATGCTGTTCATATTAGTTGCATTTAGTGGATCTTGTATCGCATATTGCGAATATCCTCCTATGCTTGAAGCAGTCATTAATATTTGGTCGTCTTTAAAGTCTGTTTCTTTCAAAACAACTCTCATACCGTTTGATAGTGTCCAAACTGTTGCACCAAGCTGTTCGTTAGTTTCAGTTTTTGTAATCTTGCCTTGTGCAGGAGGTGTAGCTATTAGGGGTTCGTCGATAACTTCTTCAGCATAGGCTTCAATCTCTTCAGCTTTTGTGCTTTCTATAACTGCTAAAATTCTCTCTTTTGATGGATATATTAGGTTTTCTTTTTCGGGACCCGATATAGAGATAACCATGTTCTTCTCTTGAATCATTTCAGCAACAGTTTGGTTAATTGCTTCTAATGGTATGTTTGGAGCAATCTCATTTATCATGTTGTACTCATACTCAATTCCAGGGAATGGTTCATTGTTGGTAAAGCTACTTACATACTCTTGAGAATAAGCCCTATTAGGCTGTTTATCTCTGTTGTTATAAGCATTCTCGTATCTTTTCAGCATGTTTTCACGAGCTCTCTCATATTCAGAATGTGTGAATCCAAATCTTTTCATGCGTTCAGTTTCACGAATCAATGCAGCTAAAGCATCCTCTATTTTATCTTCAGCCGATGCTGATGATACGGTCCAAGCGTCTTTTGTCTTTGCTACAAAATAAGGTCCATCTTCAGCCATAGCACCTAAGAAAGGAGAATTTGGTTTTTGAGTTATTTCTTGGAAACGATCATTTATCATGGTAGATGCTACACTCTTGATATAGTTTAGCATTAATCCAGCTTGCGATAATTTAATCTCGTCGGGTAGGGGGTCGTGTTTGTAAAAGACTCTAACACCAGTACCAGTGGCCTCTTTGTCTGTGGCAATAGAAACAATGGGTTCGTCATTGTCAGGAACTGGAAAATAAACGCGCTCAGCTGCATTAGGATCTAACTCTATCTTAGAGAACAATTCTATTACCTTTTTTTCTACTTTGTCTGCATCAATATCACCTACAATAATGATACCTTGCAAGTCTGGACGATACCATTTTTCGTAGTAGTCACGAATTTCTTGGTGTTTAAAGTTATTGATAACATCAATACTTCCTATAGGCAAACGGTTTGCATATTTGCTATCTTTAAACATTACAGGAAGCATTTTTTCCCACAAGCGCGATTGTGCACCGCCTCTAGTTCTCCATTCTTCTCTGATTACTCCGCGTTCGCTTTCTATTTCTTCGCCTTCAAGTGCAATTT
>CAZBVD010000457.1:0-1718 GCA_964495235.1 uncultured Dysgonomonadaceae bacterium
TTCAGACTATTCAAACTATTCAGAATTTTCAGACTATTCCGACAACTGCCGCGATCTGATGTAAACGATTACAAGACTTCATCCCCTAATATTATACCACACTTTCACCAAAAAGTCAAGCTGATTCCCTTTTTTGGGCATTATTTACAAAGATTCCCGATTTTGGGCATCATTTTGCAGGTTTTCCTTCATTTTACGCCATTTTTCGCCATTTTGTGTCAAATTTGAGCCTTTTTCCGTCATTTGAGCCAATTTCTGGCAATATATTAACACTTTGTTCACAATATTCACAGAAAATTAACTTTTCATGTAAACGTTTACGAAATTTGACACAATTATGGCCCAATTCGCAGAATATTCAGACAATTCAGACTATTTAGAATACTAAGTAACGGAATTTTTTCTGAGGACGAGAGAATTCTGAAAATTGCGTCTACTGAAATTTGACACGTTTTTCATTTCCGATTTCGCCCTTCACCGCAAATTTTTTGAGCTTAGAATATTTAGTAACGCGATCGAATTCGAGGCCGCCTAATTTTGACTTTACTTAGAAAATGCGGTATACTATATATAGAAGGTAAGAAAAGAAAGACTTTTTTTCGCAGTAAAGAAACTTAGAGAATTTTGACAGGGGTCTAAAAACGTGTTATAATTAAAGTATAGAAAGAAAGGAAAACAATTTAGTTCTTCCACCGCACTGCAACTTTAATTGAAAATCGGCTAGTAAATTTTGACAGTAGTAAGAAATCGTGCTATAATTAGAGTATAGAAAGAAACAAAAAAAATAAAAAGAAAAGGGAGATATTATTATGACAAACGTACGCAGAGATGTAAAAGAGGCTACCGCAACTAGAGAGGCTGTTTTCTTAGAGTTAGGTGAGGTTAACTTGACCCACTTAGGTTATGAGTTTGTTGGTAGAGGTAAAGAGGGTTTGCTTTTTCACAATGCCGAGAACGACCTGTATGTAGAGCTTAAGGCAGTTGCCAAGCAGCCGAACTTTGACGGAGAGGATTCTGTTGCCCAGTATAATGCCGCACAGGAAGCAGAGAAGGCTCGGTTGGATCGAAAGGCTCAGAAAGAGTTAGAGAAGCAGGAAAGAGCCCTGGCTAAGGCTAAGGCTAAGGCTGAAAAGGAAGTTGCCGAGAAGGAAGAGTCTGCAGAGGATGAGCCAGCCGTTGGTGCTGAAGTTGAATCTGCAGAGGTAGCTGAAGTAGAGGATGCCGAGGCAAACGAAGCTGAAGCCCCAGTTGATACTGAGGTTCCTTCCGACAACGAACCAGTTTGAAAGGGACTGTCTAAAAGAGAACAGGATGAGATGAACGGAATCACGCCAGTAGAAATATAGTATAGACAAGTAGGCTCTTTATGAGCTTACTTGTTTTTTTTTGCGTATTTTTATGTAAACGTTTACATGATTTTGGCTATCGGAGACGATCCTCTTAGCGGTTATACTGGTATAATAGTTATATAGAACAAATAGTTACAATCATTTTCATAAAAACACTTTGCAGTTTTGACTTTTACAGAAAAATGTAGATTAGACTCATTCAAACTTGACATGAAAACCAAAACCGACTTGGAGCCTTAGCCTCTAAAATTTGACTATAGAATATGAAGTAACGGAAGTGTTTTTGAGACCGCCTAATTTTGACAATTTTGTTATTTTTGATAATTTTGTTACTTTTGAGATTTTTGTTAAATATTTCATTTGGTGTCA
>CAZBVD010000458.1:0-1713 GCA_964495235.1 uncultured Dysgonomonadaceae bacterium
TACAACTTAAATCGCAGAAGCATGGGTTGAGAGTACCGGCGCTTACAGATAGTCTCAGTGTATTTGGCTGGCGCAGGTCTCCCGTACCTGTGCCTCTAACTTAAACACACTGGCACGGGTCGGGAGACCCTCCGCCAGCATTTAGAACTTTCAACCCTACGTAGGGAAGGTCAAAGGTCACCCATTAACAATTATCCATTAATAATTATCCATTAATAATTATTTATGCCATCATTGGCAACACCTCTACTACTACTTTATCTTCACCTTCGCCCTCATCTCCTCTTCCGACATGGGTTTGTGTAGTTTGTAAGGGTTTCTTGTGTCCACTTCAATAGGTTCTCTATCGGAATGAATAATACAATAAGATGAATGTCCCATAGTATCATTATCACACCCTGGATGAATGCATGTTGAGTTACCTAAAATTGAGTCAAGGAGAGCCGCACATGACGATAACGATAAAAGCATAAGAGATATTGTTGCTATCAAGGCAACTTTCCTCAAAGAGGTTAAATCTAAGGATAATACTTTTTTCACTTTGTAAAGATTTAATTTATTTACTGCCGCGGGTCTCTCTTTGCTATTGCGCCTCTCTAACCCGTGCTTTTGACTAATAAATCAGTGTAGGCACAGGTCGGAGACCCTCGCCAGCATTGAGACCTGCGCCAGCGGCTTAATCAATTGCCGCAAATTTAATACAAACAGGCATATCTATCGCAATATTTTGATTGGTATTTGTGAGCAACCCTGTTTTTTCATCTATACCGTACACCTCAATCACGTTGTCGTCTCGGCCTGCCACAAGCAAGAACTTACCATTGGGCGTAATGGCAAAGTTGCGCGGGTGCTTTGCTGTTAATTGATAACCAACTCTTGTGAGTGTTCCATCTTGGGGGTTAATTGAAAAGATAGCTATACCATCTTCTTGCAATCTGCAAGATGCATATAGGAACCTACCGTTGGGCGATACATGAATATCTGCGCTTCCGCGTGCTCCTACAGTATCGGCAAGTATTGTTTGCTTTTGTTTAAGGTCGCCACCGTTGTAATCATACACAATTACCTCTCCAGACAATTCGCCCAACAGGTAGAAGTACAATCCATTTGGGTGAAAATCAAAATGGCGCGGTCCTGTACCAGCAGGAGTTGCAAAAACAGCAGAGTCGTTTTTCAGCAAAGCTGGTTGACCTTCAAAAACCGAACTAATAGATTTATATCTATATATCTTATCTGTTCCTAAATCGGCGGCAAACAAATACATCCCATCGGGCGAGTAGCGCACACTGTGTAGGTGAGATTGTTGCTGACGAGTAGAATCTGGCCCACTGCCCTCAAACTCATATAAATTGGATAAGGGGCTCAATGTGCCATCGCTCTTTACATTAAACTGCGACATGCTACCACCAGCATAGTTGGCCGTAATTAAATTATTGCCCTCAGTATCTAGCGTAATATAGGCAGGCGAGCTACCATAGGTTAGTTGCGAATCAATCAATTTGAGTTGCCCGCGCTCCTTATCAAAAGAAAAAACATGCGCATAGCTATCCTCTTCACCATTCTGGCCAACAGCATATACAAACCGTTCATCTTTACTAATATCCAAATAAGAAGGATTGGTTACCTCCACCATACTCACAGAATCTGACGCTCCGGTGTTGGTATCAAATTTGTAAACATATATACCCCTGCTTCCTTCGTTAGAGGTGTAGG
>CAZBVD010000459.1:0-1707 GCA_964495235.1 uncultured Dysgonomonadaceae bacterium
TGTCATTAGCTTTCTATCTTACGGCTTCTTTTAGTTGTACAGATACAGAGGTAATTGATAAAAGAGATTTTGCAATTTATTATCCAAGCATGGTTGATATTGGACCATCAATGATAGCAGTTATAGGAGCTCCAGCATATATTGGTGAAGCACCTCACGATTTTGAAATAACTAAAGTTACATTAGACGAAGAGTTGTACAACAACCAAAGCTTCATAATAGATGTTAATACAGGGGCTATATCAATAGAAAACACATCTGGAATTCCAGTGGGCCTTTACAAACTATCTGTTAAATGTATCTCTGCTGGTAAAACTTATGAGTTTGCCGATATAGTAGACATTAATATGATGAGACCAGTTCCTGATGGAATCTCTGTTGAACCCAATAAAATAATAATTGATTATGCAGATGTTATAGACGAGGAAAGTGGTGTAGAATTACCAACGGCACAAGTAAAAACTGATGGCAATCATGTGTCAATAACTAGATACGAGATAGCAAACAGCGAGTTTTCGAAGTTCTTCGCAATTTCATCTACAGGAGAAATATCTGTAGTAAGAGGAAGTAGCGAGCTACAGCCAGGCAAGTATTCTCTATCATTAAAACTAAAAACTGGAGCATCTGCTGATGATGAAGGTATTTTTGAAAATGCAGTTGAGTTTGATATCACTTCAAAACCACTTGCACTTACATACGAACCAAATAGTGGAATAATTGAAGAAGAGTCGGCAGAAAACCCAATAACTACGTATACAAGCACTAAGCCTTTATTCAAAGGATCTAAAGATGATTTGAAGTTCTCTATAAAAACAACACCATCAACTAACAAAATTTTAATAGATGAGTCTACAGGAGTTATATCTATTAAAGGAGGTCATGGTTTGACAATTGGAGACAAATATGTGATTGATGTAAACGTGAAAAATAAATACGCTACAGAAGGTGTAGATTTTGAAAATGTATTTGAATTAGAAGTTGTAGATTTTATAGAGCCAATAAAGAACTTCTCTTATGAAGATGTTACTGCTCTACAAGCTGTAGCTTTTGAAGCTAATGTAGCTAATGAATTTAAAGGTGATGAAGTTCGCTTTGAGTTTGTTGATCTACCAGAAGCACTACAAAACGATGTGTCAATTGATTATAAAGGTACAATTAGTGCTGCAAAAGGCAACAAAATACCTTTAGGAAAACATACAGTTAAAGTTAAGGCAACCAATCCAAAAAGTGACGAATCTGCTCCTACAATAGCAACTTTTACAATTACTGTAGAGCCAAATCCTAATGTATTCACTTATGTTCGTTATGGAAACAACTTAGGATTGACCCCTGTGCAAAATTATGCAAATCAATTCCGTATTAAAGTTGGTGGATCACTTTCAGATATCAATCCAACCCCAGAAACAGATGCTAAAGTAGAACTATTCTACGAAATAAAAAATATTCATGGAGTAGGTGGTACAACAATAGACCCACTGACTGGTGAAATATCTTTAAGTTCACTCAAAGTGAGTCAGACTGGTGCAGCAATGGTAACTGCTACTGCTGGTAAAGGAACTCCAAGCGAGTTTTCGATAGAAACTCCTGTATTCTTTCATTACGCATCAGAAGTAGGACCAGACAAAGTTTCAATTGAATATTCTCCATTTGTTCTTCAAGCAAATCCAAAAACAGGTGCTAGATCTGTTAGTCCTGTAGCCAAGAACG
>CAZBVD010000460.1:0-1702 GCA_964495235.1 uncultured Dysgonomonadaceae bacterium
ACCTAAACGATGCCCAGCAAAGGGGTGGTAAAGAAGCCAAGGAACTTATAGTTAATGAATTTCTAGACCAATGCGGAATTGACGAATTTGAGGTGATTGAAAAACACAACAGTCATAGCTTGTTTGAAGCTATATCGGCAGTAGTGAAGGCTGAAATTGATTATATGATAGCGCATAAAAAGGATTTTGAGCTGTTAGATGTTAGCTCTTAGGAATCAGCGGCAACAGTTTGTTTAACTGTTTAAACGATTAATCGAATAACCGAGAAGTAAAAACACATCCAAAATCACCCCAATGGAATAGGCTACGTTTAAAACCTACAGTTTTATTCCAGCCTCATGAAATAATAATGCAGATTTCATAGGCCAAGTGGGGTAAACAAAAACACAAAAACATGAAAATAAACAATTTTAATACACACGCAAAACCACTAACAGTACACGCTAGCGAATGCTACAAACTAATGACAAACCCACGTAGCAAGAGCGATGAACTATCTGAAACTACAAAAACATGGCTCAAAGAGAAAGCTGTAGAAGAAGTATTGAAATTACGTAAAATTGTAGTTGCAAAACCAATGATAAAAGGAATTGTGTGCCAATCACAGTCCATTGATTTGTATAACAAAGTTATGCTCACTAACTACAATAAAAACAGTGTAACTAAAGAGAAACAGGGCTTTAGCGGCACACCCGATTTTATTGTAAAAGAGGGTGCTATTAAAATTATAACATCGTGGGACGCTTCTACATTTCCATTCTTTAAAGACGAAGTACAAAAACTGGTAAAAAAGAACGGATATGACTGGCAGTGCAGGGTGTATATGATGTTATTTGGCACAGAAAAAGCGTTTGCAAGCTTCTGTTTGGTGGACACGCCCACAGAAACACCCGAGGGTGAAGTGCTGCTAAACGAATGGGATGATTACACATTACATCGGTTTGATGGCATAGTTGATATTCAAAAAAGAGTATCAATTTCTGAGCCAATTATGAGAGATAAATCTATTGAGCAAAATATGCTAGACAGATATGAAGTTGCCAATAGGTATTATCAAAATTATTTAGAAGAGTTGAGAATTAAGAATGAAGAATTAAGAATTAAGAGTGAAGAATGAAAAATTGGGAGATGACGGTAGAGACGTCGATTTATCGCGTCTCGTTGGCAAAAAGCAAATCACGAAAACACGAAACAACCAAAATACAAAACAACAAACAATACACCAAATGTGCTATCAGCCGGCACATTGCTAAATGATGAAAATATAATGAGCAAAGAAACATTCTACTTCAGTCATGATTACAATGCTAGAAACGATATAAAGATACAAGCTCTTCTTGCAGATCAAGGTGCTGTTGGATATGGTGTTTACTGGATTATAGTTGAGATACTTCACGAAGAATCCGGAAAAACATTAAAGCTTAATAATCTAACCTATATAGCAATTGCACGACAAGCTTCAACAAGTGTTGAACAAGTAAAAACTATTGTTGAATGTTGTTTAGAGTATGAATTATTCTATGAGGATGATGGATCTTTTTTCAGCAAAAGAATATTGAAAAATATTGATAAGCGAATGAATATTTCTGAAAAGAGAGCAAAAGCAGGTCGCATTTCAGCAGAAAAGCGCAAAAAAGCAACACATGCTGAGCAAAAATCAACAAGTGTTGAAGAAAGTGCAACAAAATCCAACAAAGAAAAG
>CAZBVD010000461.1:0-1695 GCA_964495235.1 uncultured Dysgonomonadaceae bacterium
TGATATGATACCTCCAAAGTAGACAGTCTAATTAATTAAAACAGACTATTTGCTTGGGGGTATTTTTTTATGGGAAGAACATCAAATTATAGCAAAGAAATAAAGATCGAGGCCTGCAAAGCTTATGAAAGTGGCAATGCAAGTTTCATAAGTATTGGAAGAGAGATTGGTGCTGTAAAAAGCACAATTCGTAATTGGTATTTACGGTATAAAGAACATGGAGTTAATGCATTTGAAACATCAAACAGAAATCGATCATATACTAAAGAATTTAAGGAATCAGTAATAAAAGAATATAATTCTGATAAATATTCAATACCAGATTTGGCAGCTAAATATAATATAGCTATAGCAGTTATTAGCGAGTGGATCAATAAATGGTATAATGGTATAGAAATGAAAGATTATGATCCAAAAGGAGATATCTATACCATGAAATCAAGAAAAACCACATTTGAAGAAAGATTAGAAATTGTGAAATGGGTTATTGAAAATAATATGAGCTACACGAATGCTGCAGATAAGTATTCAATAACATATGCACTTGTGTATAAGTGGACAAAATCCTATATAGATAAAGGTTCAGAAGCGCTTAAGTATAAAAAACGTGGACCGAAAGTAATATCCGAAATCGATAAAGGTAATCTAACTGAGGTTCAGAAACTAAAATTAGAGCTTGAAAAAGAAATAACATTGAGGAAAAGAAGAGAATTTGAACTTGAGGTTCTTAAAAAAAAAGAGGAAATCGAAAAAAGATTTCGTTATCGAAAGTAAGGCAAGAATCAGAATACGAAACAATAGATTTTTTTAAAAATAAGGGTTATGCGGTAACTTTAATATGTGAACTCTTAGATGTTTCAAGAAGTTCATATTACAAATATAAAAATAGGATCAAACCTGAAAAGGAAAAGCAAGATGAATTGCTATGTTCATTAATTAATGAATACCACACAACCTTTGACGGTATTTTAGGATATAGAAGGATGACCATGTTCATAAATAAATTAAATCATAAATCATTCTCTGAGGGATATATTCACAGGCTTATGAATGTCCTAGGTATTAAAGCTAGAATTAGAAGAAAGAAGGTTAACCGTAATAAGACAAAAGCAGAACATGTAAAAGAAAATATTCTAGCAAGAGATTTTACTGCTAAATATCCCAATGAAAAGTGGCTTACTGATGTAACTGAATTTTCAATTTCAGGTGACTCAAGAAAGCTCTATTTAAGCCCAATTATGGATCTTTATGACAATAGTATCATTGAATATAAACTTTCCTTTAGGAATAATAATCAGCTTGTATTTAAAATGTTTGATAATGCAATTAAAAATCATCCTGATGCTAGACCCATATTTCATAGTGACAGAGGGTTCCAATACACTAGTAATATTTTCAAGAAAAAAATTGAAAAAGCTAAAATGACCCAAAGTATGTCTAGAGTCGGCAAATGCATAGATAATGGTCCTATGGAGGGATTTTTTGGTATAATAAAATCTGAAATGTTTTACGGTAAAAGGTTCAAATCTTTTGAAGAATTAATAAAGAATATAACTGAATACATTATATTTTACAACGAGAAGAGATTTCAAAAAAGATTAGGATGCATGGCTCCTTTGGAATATCGAAACCATGCATCTTAATATGAATAACATTTTAATTTAATTAGTTGTCTACTTGACATGTATCAGTTCA
>CAZBVD010000462.1:0-1681 GCA_964495235.1 uncultured Dysgonomonadaceae bacterium
TCAGACGTATGACGTTGTCTTTGTGATAAAAGAGTTTGAGTTCCGCCATTGCTTACTTGTTTTTTTGGAAGTGAATGAAAGTAATGTTCTCTTATTTAATGCCCTATTGCCTATTTTATGCAATAAAAGGCTCTAGCATATTGGTAATCTCCTCAAATTGAGCAATCGAAAGTTGTTCAGGTCGTTTTGTGAAGATGGGATGCTGAAGTATCTCTGTGTTTTCTCCAATAATAGGTTTAACAGAATTACGCAACATCTTGCGTCGCCTGTTGAAGGTGGTTTTTACTATTGTTTTAAACAACTTCTCGTTACAATTCATAGTTGTGCGACTGTTGCGCACAAGTCTAACCACTGCCGATTTAACTTTGGGTGGTGGTGTGAAAGCATTTTCATCAACAGTGAAAAGATATTCCACATCATACCATGCTTGTAGCAAAACACTCAATATGCCATAAGTTTTATTTCCTGGAACTGCAGCCAATCTCATGGCTACTTCTTTTTGAATCATTCCAGTGCAACATGGTATAGAATCTCTATAATCGAGCACCTTAAAGAATATTTGCGATGATATATTGTAGGGGTAGTTGCCAATTACACAAAACGGATTGCTGTATAAGCGAGCTAAATCTAACTGCAGAAAGTCGTCTTCGATAATTCTTTCTTGCTTTAAGTCAGTGAAGTTTTTCTTCAGATAAGCTACCGAGTCTCTATCGAGCTCTACAACTGTTAAGTCTTTTTCTTTTTCAATCAAAAAACGAGTTAGTACTCCCGTTCCAGGGCCTACCTCTAATACGGGTAGTTGAGGAAAACTATCTAGCGTATCGGCAATGCGTTTCGCAATAGAGTTGTCATTCAGAAAATGCTGTCCTAGACTTTTCTTAGGTTTTACCGATTGCATAAGCTGTTTTGTTTTATTTGAGTTTACACAAAGGTAGTTATTTTATTGAAAACTTGTGTTGTTCAGTTTGTAAAGTTATAGAGAGGGTATTATTCTCTATGTGTTAACAAGGTTTTATCAAACAAATCTGCCTTTGTGTTTATACAATAATATATATGCAAAGGCAGATAGGTGTTTATAGCTAACAACTTGGTTTGCTAAGCAGCTTTATTTCTTGATAAGAAAATTGAAATCGTCTTTATTTGATAGCTCCACTGTTTCTTTTCCGTAATGAAAAATTCGTGCAGTGCGAGCTCCAATCATTTTCATGTTGTTGTTTTCAAACTGAAGCATACAACCTTCACGTAGACCCACAACGTAAACTTCTTTGTTTGCGTGAATAAACTCTGTTATGCGTGTTTCGCGTGTTTCACCACCATGAGTATCGTTAGTATCGTCAAGGTAGTGAGGATTAATTTGAAAAGAAACCAAATTTAAAGTGTCAAAACTTGATGGTTCTGTAATTGGCATATCGTTTGTTGTTTTTAGTGTAGGGCAAGCAATGTTTGAGCCTGCACTCCAGCCAACATAAGGTGTGCCTTCTCTCACCTTTTTTACTATTGCTTCCATTAGATTGTTCTCTTGAAGTATCCTTACAAGTTGCCAAGTGTTTCCACCACCTACAATAATAGCTTCGGCTTTCTCTATGGCTTCTATCATATTGTCATAGCTGTGTATGCCAGTTACTTTGTGGCCAATTTCGGCAAAGCGATTGTTTACTTTGTCAACATACTCATCAAACGA
>CAZBVD010000463.1:0-1673 GCA_964495235.1 uncultured Dysgonomonadaceae bacterium
GACCGCTAAAGAGTGATGGTGACATTACTCGTAGACAAATGACAAGCATTTTCTTTTGTTAGAAAATACAGAACCCGGCTTATAGGCCGACTGCTTTTTTTATTTTTCAAGAAAAGAATATGAAAGAGAAAAAAAACAAAAAGAAGAATGATAAGGAAAGTAATTTTAGTAAGCTAAAAGAGAGGATCTCCCATCTAATTGATTTTCTCACTAATGATATTTGGCGTTTAGACTCGCAAGATGTTAGCGGAAAGCGGAATATATTTTATAATGGTCTGAGAGCAATCATAATGACTATTCGCAACTCGCTAGATTTGCAACTAAATGTGCGTGCTGCCTCTCTTACTTATCGTACATTACTTTCATTAGTGCCAGGATTGGCTGTGCTATTTGCAGTGGCCCGTGGTTTTGGTTTGCAAAATATAATAAAAGGACAGATGTCAACTTATTTTCCTGGTCAGGAAGATGTTTTGTTGCAGGTTATTGAGTTTATAGACAATTCTTTGAAACATGCCCAAGGTGGCGTGTTTGCTGGGGTTGGTATAGTAGTTCTTCTTTATACTGTTTTTATACTGTTCTCTGATATAGAAAACAACTTCAACACAATATGGCAGTTAAGCAAAGGCAGAACTATACAGCGTAGAATATCTGATTATTTTGCACTTATCTTTGTTATGCCTGTTTTTATTGTTTTCAATAGCGGTCTGACAATCATGATAAGTTCTTCAACAATGTATTTCGATGCATTTAGCTATATCCTCAATCCATTAGTTACTCAGGTACTTAATATTCTCCCGTTTTTCATTATTATCTTGGTGCTAACATTGCTTTATAAGTTTATGCCCAACACCAAGGTTAAGCTTCTTAATGCCTTTATTGCGGCTTTTGTTGCTGGTACTGCATTGCAGATATTTCAATTAATATATATTAGCGGACAGTTATGGATTACTAAATACAATGCTATCTATGGTAGTTTTGCCGCTTTGCCACTTTTAATGCTGTGGTTGCAGTTGTCGTGGAATATAGTTCTTATGGGAGTAGAGCTATCATTTTCTCTCCAAAACATCCGTAAGTTTTACTTCGAAAAAGAGACAAAAAATATTAGCCGACGTTACAACGACTTCTTTACTATACTTATTACATCTCTTATTGCAAAGCGTTTTGCTGAAAAGAAGCTGCCCCTTACTGTAGATGAAATTTCAGAAAAGCAATCAATACCTATCAGATTAACGAATCAAATTATAGACTTGTTACAAGATTTGCAAATAATTTCTCCCACGCCTAGCGAAGGTGATGCTGAGGTAATGGCTTATCAGCCAGCATTTGATATTAACTTAATGAGCGTAAAGATGCTCATGACAAAGATTGACAGCTATGGTTCAGAAAACTTCAAGGTAGATAAAGATGTAGAATACAGTTCGCATTGGAATGCACTGATGCTTTCTCGTGAGAGTTTCTACAATGATGAGGGCGATCAATTGTTGAAAGATTTGTAAATTGATGATGAAAATCTTTTTTTGCTGTTTACTTCCCTCATAGTTAAGCACAAGTTATTAAAGTAGGTGTTACTGCTTTTCTTGTTGTTAAGCTATTAATTTGTGTTTTTGAATTTGCAAAACAGGTTCCATTTATTTAAGTAGAAATCATTTTTATGATTTAAAAGTCAAATCGGA
>CAZBVD010000464.1:0-1673 GCA_964495235.1 uncultured Dysgonomonadaceae bacterium
GAAGGACTCTCTTCTATTTGTTTTTCATCTAAATCAACAATTATGTTTTCATCTTCTTTATTTATGGCTACTAACGAATATGGAGACAATAAAACTTGTCTTCCTATAAGCCAATTCCCTGTATCAGCAACAAGATAACGAATAGTCCAAAATCTATCGTCGAAATAAAAGTCTTTAGTACTACCCAATTTGCCATCTATTCCTTTTAATTTGTAATTTTCTAGTGTTTCTGCTCTGTGTAACATAATTATTTTTCTTTAATTGTTCAACTTCTACCTTACTCAAAATAGTAAGTACTTATAATATACCCAATGCTCAGTATTACCAGCTCAATGGTATACTCAGGATAATTATTTATTTATTTAATCTCCTTTATCTTGCTCCAAATCATCATGGCTATCGCCGCCAAGGCTATAATAATTATTTTCTTCATCCTCATTACCAATAGCCTCTTGCGCATCATCAAGTTCAGAGCCTGGAACATCTAAATCTTTTCCACTTAGATTGTGTTTCTTATCTAATGCTTGTTGACGTAAAGCATTGGTGTTATTAGATACTTTTTCTTTAGAAGTATCTGCCGGATTTATATCAGACTCCTCTTCAAACTTCTCGTAAATATCTTGACCCTCGGGGTAAGATGGGTAACCCTGTTTATTTTCATCTTTTTCTTTATTAGTATCTCTTTTAGGAAGGTCCTGATTATTTGGGTTTTTACTCATATCTATCATATATTTTTTTAATTATTAACTGTATCCTCTACTTTAATTGACTTAATGGTTGATATCTGGTTAGCTTCAGAAAACACTACTCTACTCCTCAATCATCTAAAAAAAGCTGTTTTAGAAAACTAGACACGCATAAGCACACAGACAATAATTTGAATACCAACTTGTTATAATAGAACAAGTTCAGGAGGGATATTGTTTATTTTTTTCAAGAAGAGTAAACAACAGCGTAAGTGACACTCACATAGTGCAACTATCTATTATTGAACTAAAGCACATTACACTAGAAGTTAAAAGAGTGTACACCAGCATCAACTTAGAAAAAGGAGAGCTAGGCTTTAATATTACAACCTAAAGGACAAAATTGAGATATTCACCATTAGCGGTCTGCATTACTCATATCATCCTTTCTGTTCTCATCGCTCTTAAAATGCAACACCCTTTGTGGATAAGGAATTCTGATGCCTTTTTCCGATAACTGTTTAAAAATCTCAACCCTCATCAAGCTTTTTATATGCTCAGCTCTAAATATATCGTGTGTATAGAAATATACCCCAAAACGGAGCGAAGATTCACCATAGTCTGCAAAACGGACAAAAGGCGCAGGTATTTCCAAAACACGAGGGGTAGATTTTGCAATTTCTTTCAATAGCTCCATCAATTCTGGCACATTGGTAGAATAGGCAACGCCTATATCAATTTGAAAACGCGATGCTTTTTTGTTGTAAGTCCAGTTCACCACATTGTTCCTAGTCAATTCAGAGTTGGGAAGGATTACATAATTTTCGTCTCGCCCAATTACAGTGGTAGTTCTAAATCGTATCTCTTCAACTAAATAAATGCGCCCATTTACCTCCACAATATCATCTACCTTCAACGAACCATCTAACAGCAGAATGATACCCGATATAAAATCGTTGAAAATATGCTGCAACCCAAACCCTATAC
>CAZBVD010000465.1:0-1672 GCA_964495235.1 uncultured Dysgonomonadaceae bacterium
TCAATGATTAACCAAAGAGGTTATCCATTACATTGTTAACATAAACATTTATCTTGTCTTACTGCAGATTCAATGCTTTAGCATAAACATTTAGCACTCTTTCTCTTGCAAACTTATGTTCAACAATAGCATCGGGATATTTATTTGTCCCAAATTCGGGCACCCATTTCTTTATATATTTAAGGTTTTTATCAAACCTATCTGTTTGGGTTGCAGGGTTAAATATCCTGAAATAAGGTGCAGCATCGCAGCCACTACCAGCCACCCATTGCCAGTTGCCGTTGTTGGACGATAATTCATAGTCGTTAAGTTTCGCGGCAAAGTAAGCCTCTCCCCACTTCCAATCTATGAGTAAATGTTTGCATAAGAAACTGCCCACAATCATGCGCACCCTATTGTGCATATAACCAGTTTGGTTGAGCTCTCGCATTCCGGCATCAACAATGGGGTAGCCCGTTTTTCCTTCGCACCACATTTGAAACTCCGTTTCATTATTGCGCCATTCAATAAAATCATACTTTGGCTTAAAAGACCCTTCAACAACGTGTGGGAAATGATATAGAATTTGCATGAAAAACTCTCTCCATATCAATTCTCCCAACCAGGTTTGATTATGATTTAATGCAAATGCTACACAGCTTCTGATGCTTATAGTGCCAAAGCGCAGCGCAGTTCCTAGCAGTGTGGTGCCTTGCACAGCGGGGTAATCTCTGTTTTTATCGTATTCATCAATAATTGCAGCATCAAGTTGGGGTGGGCTATATAGCATATCGGTTTTCTCAAACCCTATATCCTTTAAAGAGTGCATATTGGCCTTGCTTTGCTGCAGAAAGTTATCAAAGTTGGGGTTGTATGCTTTATAATCGTTTGTAGTTAGTTTTTCTCTCCATTTCTTTGAGTAGGGGGTGTAAACCACATAGGGCGTATTGTCTTTTTTAAGAATATCATTCTTGTCAAAGATTACTTGATCTTTATAGGCCTTAAACGGAGTGTTCTTTTCTTGAAAATAATAAAAGATGTCGGCATCTCTTTTAATGGCTTGTGGTTCATAATCGCGATTGCAAAAAACGGCTTGAATATCATACTCCTCTTCCAGTTTTTTAAAAACTTCAAGCGGATTGCCGTGATAAGTGTTTAGTGTAGCGCCCAATGTCTTTAGCTGTTTGTTAATAGCCAATAGGGCTTGATGTATATAATCTACCCTGCGGTCGTGCTTGCTTTCAAGCTTATCTAAAATATCAGTTTCGAAGATAAATATGGGGAGTACAGGAAAATCTGACGCTAAAGCGTGATACAATCCTACATTATCTTCTAAGCGCAAATCGCGCCTAAACCAAAATACTGAAATTTTACTTTTCATTCTCAAACGGACTTTTCTTATTGTGTTCTACCCATATAAGCTTAGAAGTATCGTAGCCAACATCTTGTGCTATTTTTAGATACGCAGTTTTAATATCTTCAGGAATTGATTTCTCTCTAGATAAAATCCATAAATACTTAAGGCTCTTACCAGCAACTAAGGCATACTTGTAGTTGTCGTCTAGTGCAATTACATTGTAGCCAGAGTAAAATGGCCCAAAGAAGCTCACCTTCAAGGCTGCAACGTTTTTATCGCCTCTAAACTTTGCTACACCCTGTGCCGACACCCACTCCTCTTTTTTATAATTGTAGC
>CAZBVD010000466.1:0-1664 GCA_964495235.1 uncultured Dysgonomonadaceae bacterium
AAGCCTTGAATTTCAAATCTACGATGTAAGATTTGAAAAAGAAGAGTTGAATTTCAAATCTACAACAGCAGATTGAAAAAACAAGCCTTGAATCTCAAATCTACGACAGCAGATTGGAAAAAGAAGGGTTGAATTTCAAATCTACGATGTAAGATTTGAAAAAGAAGAGTTGAATTTCTAAATCTACGGCAACAAATTTGAGATTTAAGAGATAAAACATGCCTTGCAATTGTTGCAAATCAACCATGCGATGCCCTTTGGGGTTATCAAACATTCCTGTATATGCCACCTCTATTTTGTCTTAATTGGCAAACGTAGCACCCAATGCTGTGCGCACATTGTGAGAGTTGTTTCTGTTCATGCTCTTGTTTTGTTCTGTGATCTAATGCAGCTGATTATCTACAGTGTGGTCATTGGTTTTATATTCGCTATTTTCAATTTTATTATATCGGTCGGAATAGAGTGCATCAAAAGTAAAGTTTTTTCCCAGATACAATAAACTTACACGTCCGTTTCCGTTTGCATATGTGCGCTGTTGATATTCGCCAGCTATCTCGCCTTGCCATATATTCTCGGTCTCTTCATCGGCTGTTTGTTTCAACACCACATTGATGGCTGCACCCCTAATGTTGTATTGTGGTGGAGCACTATGCATAATTTCTAGATCTTCGACACGTGAAATGGGCATGCTTCTCAGCAGGTTCATCAACTGCTGGTAGCTCATCTATGTTTTCTGTCCGTTGAGCAATACATTCATACCACTTGCACCAATAAGTGTAAGTTTTTCTTCTTGTTCCATCACCCCAGGAATCTCCTTCAATGCATCGTAAGCATTGGTTACGGGTTTGTTTCTTAGCAGTGATGACACGTGATAGATAAGTTTTCCTTCATCCACTTTCAGGGCTGGACGCTCACCTTCAATTACCACCTCATCTAAGTATTCTGATGAGGGCTGTAGGACGATGTTTTGCACAGCTTTCGTCTTCACACGTTGTGTTTCGTAACCCAACATGGAGATTTGCAGAAAAGTATTTTCAATCTCATTGCTTGCGATTGTAAAGTTGCCCACACTATCCGTAACCGCTCCACCAATAAGAGTAGTATCGTGCAACATTGGCATATTCAATTGGTTCATTATCTTGATTAACAATGGTTCCCTTCAATTGTGCTTGAATTGAGAATGAGAGGGAGAGAATAAAAGCTAAAGTAAGTGTTAAGTGTTTCATAAAATTTTAGGATTGTGTATTGTATTTCTTATTTGACTGTTTGATGATGGGAAGGGTTACAAAAATTTTAATTCTTTCGTGCGCAATTGTAATACATGTTTCGCTCCAATGAACTTAGAGATATTTATAACGATATCCCTTCCTCTCTACTTTTCACAACATTATCCAGTTTAATTTTTTGTTTACTATTCTTTCTAAAAGTGTAGCGCAATAATACCCACGGACGAGCAGACAACTCAGAATCGTAGTAGAGATGCGATTAATCGCATCTCTACTACGTCCCAACCCCTACATCATTTTCAATGAACTAGATTTGCTTATTGTCTTCACCACTTCCTGTGGGTTTCCTTTACATCGTACATCACTAACTCCCGAAATGAAAACATTCAACGAATCGGTTACATACAAATCAACATCAGCTGCTCCTGAAACCGAAGC
>CAZBVD010000467.1:0-1653 GCA_964495235.1 uncultured Dysgonomonadaceae bacterium
TCTATAATCTCAAATACTTGTAATATTATGTTGAAAGAGACCAAAATGAAAAAAAACAAGAAAAATGGGATATTAAAACATGGGAAACAAGACAATATGTTTTGTAATGAGTTGATTTTAAAGGAAGGACAAAAGGTAGTAGAAAATTATTAAACACACCTAATGCAAATAGCATTTATTAATGTCACCTTACAACCCTTTCTCCTACAGAAAATTATTCAAGCTCTGAATCGCTTTCTGCATGAAGTTTCTTTCGATATTCGGTAGGAGGAACCTTAAAAACCTCTTTAAATGATTTTGAAAAATAGGAAGTATCAGTAAAACCTGATGAGTAACAAACATCGGTGACATTCAAGTTCTTATTTTTAAAGAGCTCTGATGCCAATTTAACACGGTGAACGCGAATGAACTCTGACACAGACATATCTACCGTTGCCTTAAGCTTTCTGTAAAGCTGAGAGCGACTCATTGCAGCCACTGCACAAAATTCATCTACACCAAAATTAGGATTTTTTATTTCATTCTCAATAACATCTCTCAATGTTTTGGCAAAACTATCTTCACCACCAGATATTAAAACATTGAGAGGCTTTATGATAAACTCTTTCCTATATTTCTGGCTCATTACATTGCGTACTTCAACCAAATTACGCACTTTATGTTTTAGTATATTTGCACCAAAAGGTTTGGTAACATAATCGTCTGCTTTATTTTTCAAACCTGCAAGAAAGTCTTCCTCTTCGTTCAATGCAGTTAAAATTACAATTGGAATATGATTGGTAATAGGATTAGTTTTTAACGTATTGCATAGCTCCAATCCGTCTACTTTTGGCATCATTATATCTGTAATAATAATATCAGGTATATGTTCGAGTGCAAGAGCAATACCTTCTTCACCATCCTTGGCTTCGATTGTATTATATATATTTTTAAAAGAATCTAGAATATAGTTTCTAAGATCATTATTGTCTTCAACAACTAGTAGAAGAGGCTTATCAGACAATAAAACATCATCATTCAAATCAACTTGTGCTGTTGCATTATCTTGTTTAACAGAACCTGCGCGCACAGCTTGAAATCTGTCTATTTTTAAATTATCAAGTGCTAAATCATCTATTTCAGAGGTTTCTCCCTTTGCCAATGGCGGAAAAACAACGGTAAATTCAATTTCATTCTCTGTATTATACTCTACCGTAAGTTTTGCACCATATAGTATGCAAAGTTCTTTAACCAACGAAAGACCAATTCCTGTACTGTGATGTTGAAAGGCATTTTTTGAGTAAAACCTGTCAAATATTTGAGCAAGTTCTTCGTTAGATAAACGTTCACCTGAGTTAGCAATTCTAACCACATAGCCAACTTTATGTCTGTTACCAATTAGAGAAATTCTACCGCCTTCTTGAGTAAACTTCTGTGCATTTGACAAAAGATTGGTAATGATGATTTCTACTATATGCAAATCTACCCAGTACTCACCACTGGCCTCAATAGCTATTTTATACTCGATTGATTTTTCATTAACTATATACAAGAAGTTATTAGCAATTCCACGCAAAGCTACTGATAAATCAGCATGCTGAGGCTTAATTTTAAAACTGCCTGAATCTACTTTCGACAAACCCAATAACTGATCAACCAGAAACAACAACCTCT
>CAZBVD010000468.1:0-1652 GCA_964495235.1 uncultured Dysgonomonadaceae bacterium
TGTCAAAGTTATAAATTAACATTCAACAAACAATTAAATTTGCTTGCTTTTTGCTCAAAAACACTAAAGCGCTTGCACAAAAGCTAATCCAATATTTCCATTCTGATAAGTAGGCGTTAAATTAAATGTCAGGTTGTGTTTTTTTAGAACCTTATCATATATAAGATAGGACAATGTTGTTGATGCCATTCCAACTCCTGCACCAGCAACAACGTCAGAAAACCAATGTCGATTATTATACATTCTTAGCAAACCAGTAGTTGTAGCGATAGCATACCCCCCAACACCAATCCATGGGGATGTGTCCCAATATTCTCTACGTAAAAACTCAGCAGAAGCAAATGCAATGGCTGTATGTCCTGAGGGGAAAGAGTTCAGAGCTGACACATCTGGTCTTTTTACTTTTGTTATACTTTTTAATGGAACAACAATGGCAGTGCTAATAGCAATGCTTCCACCATATATCATTGTTGCATCTTTCCAATTGTGCTTGCCTTTTATCCCTAAACCGTTAAGAGCGAATACTGCAGCTCCAGAAACAAATTGGGTATAATTGTCAATTTTTGAACTAAACAAAGGGTTATGTTCTCGAATTTCATATTGAGTTGATGAGTCTAATTTCTTCAATCCATCACTCTCAAGTCCAATAAACCCATAAGACATCATTGCAGCAGGGAGAATAAAATGCCAAACTTTTATATTCTCACTCTCTATATTTTCTGAAACTGGGATCGAATCTTTTTGAAAGCTTAAACTATCACTTTCTTGTGCTTTCAATCCTGAAGAAGGTAGTATAAATAAAAGGATTAACAAAAAGGTAATAACGCGCAAATATGTCATATTCATAAACTTGGAGGAATGGTTGCTTTGTGCTTTTTCTTATCGCTTGTAAATTTATTCAATTAGCACGAATAAATTGTCATTAGCAATTATAATATTAGAGTCACTTTTATATTATTAAGTTTGTACATGACAAAAACTATATAGCGATATAATTGTTTGATTATCAATAAAGGAACTGTTGATTTATTTGGATAATACTTTAATTTTCAGCTTCTTATCGGAATAAATTTGACGATTTTTCTATGGATGCAAAAAACTAAGGTTTCACACAAAAAAAGTGATTTAACCTCAATTCTGGTTAGTGATTTCGGAAAAAGTATCAACTTAGCCCGAATTAAATTCATTAGTCTTTTTATTTGTGCACTTTACAAGGTTCAAGTCGTCTGCTTTGAAAAGATTGCAAGTGGATTTGATAATAACTGTGACAATGACTCTTCACTAAGACGAATATAGCGTTTTATGGCCAATTACTCGTTGGGTAAAGATCTAATTGCAAAATTTATATTTGCATTGCTACCAAATGAGCCACTATATACGATTGCTATCGATAGAACTAATTGGAAATTTGTTCAAACAAACATCAACATATTGGTGTTAGCCATTGTTTATGAAGGAACCGTGAGCTTGTTGGTGAACATTGGATGAATTATTTGAACTTAAACCGTATCGAATACCATATTCTTATTCGTGAAAACTTTTGGGTTACGAATCCAAAAACGAGTAAAAAATTTAAAGCATCATGGCTTTTCGGTGTTTTAAAATTGAATCAGACCAAATTTATACATTCGATTTATTATATCAATAATCAG
>CAZBVD010000469.1:0-1650 GCA_964495235.1 uncultured Dysgonomonadaceae bacterium
GCTGCACTATCCTACCCTTGTTTTCAAGCATTCATAAACGAGGAGCGGGTTTAGGACCTGCTATTGCTTTCCTCTATTCAGGACCTGCTATTAACATTTTAGCTATTATACTCACAGCTCGCATATTAGGTTTTGAAATGGGAGTAGCTCGCGTTGTAGGTGCTGTAGTGTTCTCTATCGTTATTGGTTTGGCAATGTCTCTTATCTACAGAAAAGAAGAGAAAGCCAAACGCGAAGAGCAGATGAGCTTCCCCGATATTCCAGAGAAGCGCCCAATGTGGCAAACTGCCCTCCATTTTTTCACCCTTGTGTTGATACTTGTTTTTGCCAACTGGGGCAAACCTGCCGATGGGGTAACAAGTGGCCTGTGGTATTGGTTATGGGCCTATAAATGGCACATTACATCAGCCTTTGGGTTGTTGTTGGTATATTCTCTCATTGCTATTTTAAAGATTAAATGGCTACACGTGCTTTTAGCAGTTATTGCTACGGCAGCTTCGGCTTTCTTAAGCTCATCGCCACTCATTCCTATGGTGGTTGGAATTGGGGCATTGAGCATTATCACTCTTATTGATAAGAATGATGAAGACAATAAAGAATGGACCATTGCATCGTGGGAGTTTGCAAAACAGATAATGCCTCTATTGGGCATTGGTGTGCTTATTGCAGGATTCTTGTTAGGCTCTACTCACGATAACACAGCAATAGCTGGTATCATCCCCAATGAGTGGATAGGAAATCTTGTTGGAGGAAACTCACTATTCTCCAACTTTTTTGCATCAATTGTGGGAGCTTTTATGTATTTTGCAACGCTAACCGAAGTTCCAATCCTTCAAGGACTGATGGCTGCAGGAATGGGCAAAGGCCCTGCCTTAGCACTGCTGTTGGCTGGTCCATCGCTTTCGCTTCCAAACATGTTGGTGATTCGAGGTATTATAGGCACACAAAAAACATTGGTGTATGTGGGGCTTGTAGTGGTTATGGCTACGGCTTCGGGGTTGATATTTGGGGCGATTTAAATGAGTAAAGGGTGAGGCGTGAGGAGTAAAGTGTTGTTTTTTTAATTCCAGTGTCATTCTGAGTGTAACGAAGAATCCGTTCAACCTTGCTACAATGACTAAAGAGATACTTCACTACGTTCAGAATGACAATAAAACTAAGCAATCATCAATATTTTAAACCTTCAACTATAAAAAACAATTATGAAAATATTAATTTTATGTACTGGCAATAGCTGTAGAAGCCAAATGGCTCATGGTTTCTTACAAACTTTCAACAAGGAATTAACTGTTTGCTCAGCAGGCACAGAAGCATCGGGCAAATTAAATCCTGGTGCTGTAAAAGCAATGGCCGAAATAGGTATTGATATTAGCAATCACACTTCCAATTCGGTTGATAAATACTTAAACGATGAGTGGGATTACGTAATCACCGTGTGTGGTGGAGCAAACGAGGTTTGTCCTACATTCAGTGGAAAGGTCAAACATCGACTTCATATTGGGTTTGATGATCCATCGGATGCTGTGGGCTCAGACGAGTTTGTTTGGAGCGAATATATTAGGGTGCGGAATGAAATTAGGGAGGCGTTTTATAATTTGTATGTAGAGGAGATTGAACCTCTTCTAGGCAAAGAGTAAAAAATTATATTCA
>CAZBVD010000470.1:0-1642 GCA_964495235.1 uncultured Dysgonomonadaceae bacterium
TACACTTTTGGCGTATACCCGCTTTCCAGGCGAGCCTCTTCAACCACTCGAGCACCTCTCCAAAAATGAGGAGAGTGTCCTAAATCGTTGCAAAATACGACTTTTTTCTCACTTACATCTCATTTTATTGACAAAAATAGAGAAATTATCCAACATTACCACTCATAAACCAAATAATTTTGTTGATGAATAAGGTAGATAGTTCATTTCTTTTATATAAAAAACAGACTTTCAGACATTTAAATCAAAAAGACGCATAGCATTTGTTTTTGTAATCTGCGCCATTTCTGTATAAGCAATGTTATATATATCAGATAATGTTTGATTAATATGTTTTAAGTGCATGGGTTCATTTCTCTTGCCCCTAAAAGGAGTTGGACTCAGGTAGGGAGAATCTGTTTCTAAAACAATTCTTTTAAGCGGACACTTTTTCAAAATTTCACGCAAGCTTGAGTTTTTAAAAGTGATAATACCATTTACACCAATATAAAAATTTTCAAACTTCAATAGTTCTTTTAAATCATCTCCATCACCACTAAAACTATGAAATACACCTCGCAAGTTTTCACTCCCTATTTTACTTACAGACTTTATAATTTCTTTATATGAACTACGCGAATGGATAGACACAGGCAAGTCTTTTTCAATACTCCATCTAAGTTGCATTTCAAAAGCGTCAGTTTGTTCTTTTATGTAAGTATTATCCCAATAAAGATCAATACCTATTTCTCCTATTCCAACATAGTCTTTATTATTGTTCAACTCTTTGTATATAGTATCTAATTCTTCTTTATAATCATTGTTCACACTTGTAGGGTGTAAACCCATCATAGGTAAAAAGAAATTTGGGTATTCAAGCGTTGTTTTTCTGAGCGAATCAATTGTAGATACATCAATGTTTGGAAGTAATACTTTTTCAACTTCACTCTGTTTTGCTCTTAGCACAACATCGGAAAGATCCTCGGTATAATTATCTACATATAAATGAGCGTGAGTATCAATTAGCATTATTCAACCTTTCTTCCTTTTCTATAGTAGTAAACAATTCCATACTCTTTGTTTTTCTCTATTTTACTTTTTGTATTCAAGTCACTATTAGCCTCTTCTACCTGTTGCCAAATATCTAAAATTATCTCATCAACTTCACTGCGAAAATCAACCACATCAGTCTGTGTTCTATTTGTTGCTTTCTGATGTATTTTCTGTGTTTGGTATCCATCCTTAAATATGGAATACATTACTTTCACCTTTGCTATTGTTGGATTATAGATAGGAACGCCTCCTTCTGCAATACGTTTCTCTTCTCCTGATATTATATTTTGCCCCCATTCAAGTATCATTTCACTAGTTGACAAATCGGGCACAAGCATTTCACTTTTATCTAAACCATACAAAGCAAGTTTATCGATTTTTATTTCTTCTCGTATTACCGAAAGATAAAGCACTTGCACAAAATGGGAAATATACATTCTCGCATTTTTGACTTGGCTCTGAAAAGACTTATTAGCTCTAACTTGTGTCTCGAAAGTTTGTTTATACAGCCTACACATTCTCTTAAACTTTCCAACTGCGGATCTTGCTCTATACAAAGTTTTCATAGAAACTACAACATCATTAAAGTCCGTCTCAGAACATTTATTGA
>CAZBVD010000471.1:0-1638 GCA_964495235.1 uncultured Dysgonomonadaceae bacterium
ACATCAATAAGCAACATCACAGTGAGCTCGCGCTCCTCTTCAAACACCTTAACAAAAGGTCTGTTGTAGCGTGCAGTAACATTCCAATCTATATCGCGCATATCATCACCATAGGAGTATTCGCGTACTTCTGAAAAAGCCATACCCCGTCCTTTGAACGCCGAGTGGTACTCGCCAGCAAA
This sequence comes from uncultured Dysgonomonadaceae bacterium, assembly GCA_964495235.1. Taxonomy (GTDB): domain Bacteria; phylum Bacteroidota; class Bacteroidia; order Bacteroidales; family Dysgonomonadaceae; genus UBA2632. The sequence continues at coordinate 183 of CAZBVD010000471.1, forward strand.
TATATTGCGCGACAGTCCTCTGGTTTTTATTTCAATGCGACGAACTTTTTTTAATAGATCAGTTGTTTCCATACTTTATAAATTAGCAAATTGTTGCGTGTTTTTCTCTTTTGATCTTCCACTTTACTTGAAACTAGAGACTAGCAACCTAAGGTACCTCTACCTTATTCAAGATTTCGCTTATTATTTCTTCCGATGTTATATTGTTTGCTTCAGCTTCGTAGGTAAGCCCAATACGATGTCTCAACACATCGTGGCAAACAGCTCGAATATCTTCAGGTACAACATACCCGCGTCTTTTAATAAAAGCATACGAACGGGCAGCCAATGCCAAATTTATTGATGCCCTAGGAGAAGCTCCAAACCCAATCATATCTTTAAATTCTAATAGATTGTATTTTTCGGGATAACGAGTAGCAAAAACAATATCTACTATGTATTGCTCAATCTTCTCATCAATATAAACTTGTTTCACCACTTTGCGAGCATCTAAAATATCTTTTGCATTCACCACTGGGCGATCAATATAAATAGGCTCGAAAATATTTTGTCGTATAATTTTCTTTTCCTCATCCTTTGTTGGATAGTTAATTACAACCTTCAACATAAAACGGTCCACTTGTGCTTCGGGCAGTGGATAGGTACCCTCTTGCTCAATAGGGTTTTGTGTTGCCATTACCAAAAAAGGGACTGGCAACTTGTATGTGTTTTCACCAATAGTTACCTGACGCTCTTGCATAGCCTCCAACAAAGCACTTTGCACCTTTGCGGGCGCACGATTAATCTCATCGGCCAATACAAAGTTGGCGAAAATTGGACCATGCTTCACCGTAAACTCTTCATTGCGCTGGTTATATATCATAGTGCCAATAACGTCAGCTGGCAATAGATCGGGAGTAAACTGAACTCGGCTGTACTGTGCATCAATCAATTGAGCCAGCGTCTTTATAGCCAAAGTTTTTGCCAATCCTGGCACACCTTCTAGCAATATATGTCCATCGGACAACAAACCTATTAAAAGAGACTCAACTAAGTGATGTTGTCCAACAATCACTTTGTTCATACCGCTAGTGAGCACATCTACAAAAGAACTTTTTTGCTCAATCAATTCATTCAATTCTCTTATATCAACAACCTGGCTCATACTCTATTTTGGGTTAAAATGTTAGATTTCAATTTAGAATACAAAATTAAAAATGTTAAAGTGGTTTCGAGTCTATTTGTGGTTAAAAATGTTTAAGCCCTTTTAGGCATAAGGGCTTTACAATGGTAGTTAAGATAAACACAACAACTGCACATTAATTTGGGTTAAGGAAATAGGCTCCATGTAGTTGTGTAGTAAAAAGATAATTGCTACCTTTGCGCCGCTTTTTAGAGCCACTCCGTGTGATGGGAAATAAGGAAGCAAAGCAATTTACTTTATTTTGAGTAACACAAAAAACAAAACAATGAAAAC
>CAZBVD010000472.1:0-1635 GCA_964495235.1 uncultured Dysgonomonadaceae bacterium
TGCTTTACTTTGTTTTAAACTTTTAATAAATATCGACATGAAAAATTTAAGACTAGTTCCAGTAGGCTTTTACGCTGCTTTTATGGGATTTTTTATTGCTATACTTGTTAGAAAAGGGGGCTTTAATGTAGTGGCTCTTGTGGCTATACTCATCTTAGCTGTTTTTATATTTAATTTTATTATTAGAACAAAACTCTCTTTTAAGAAATACTTTACAAGTAAACATAACCTATTTACAACAAAGGTTTCTTCTGCGCACTCTTATGGTGATGTTCCTAAAGAGATAATGTATGAGAAGATGCTTGAAGTGTTTGGTAACTCTCGTTTTAAGTTAGTTGATAGTGATAATGAGAAACTGGAAATTTTAGCTATTGCAAAAACTTCAATGCTTTCGTGGGGTGAAAATTTATATGTTAGTTTTGAAACCAGAGAAGATGAAACGATAATGAAACTCACCTCTATAACTGTATTTCAAATATTTGATTGGGGGAAAAATGAAGAGAACTTAGATAATTTATTAGCTGAATTGGATGACTCATTAATTATTTAAACGTTTTTATCTATGTCTATTATCGTAAATCTTGATGTAATGTTAGCTAAAAGGAAAATGATGTTGAAAGAGCTATCCGAGCAGGTTGGTGTATCAACAGTAAATCTATCAATATTGAAACAAGGGAAAGGCAAGGCAATTCGGTTTTCTACCTTAGAGGCAATTTGCAAGGCTTTAGATTGTCAACCTGGCGATATATTGGAATATGTGGAGGGGGAGTAGTAGCGACTGATACGCCTTCTGGGGAGGGGCAGCTCCTGCTGCGCCTTTTCTTTTTGCATGACAAAGAGCTCTTCACTCAATTTCGCCACAGAGTTTTTTATCTCTAGCAGCACAAGAGAAAACATTTCCTGTGAATTTATGTGCTGTACTATCTTTGTTTAACTTCGCCTTATTAGGATTTTCCATTATATAATTTACAACATTCTCAAAATGATTTTCATCCCTAATAAATCTATCCCAATATTCACTTCTCCAAAAGTGTTTTGCATCCTCTTCAATTCTTAAGCCATACTTTTTATTATTAGCTAAAGCCCATCTCCCTGTATATGATTTCCATCCTTGCACAATTTTGCTCAAGTCATGTTCTGTTTCAGTTAAAACATGTACATGATTGGGCATAATGCTCCATGCAATCAAATTATATCTATCTCCATTGTAATATTGAAATGCGTTCCATACCACTTGTGCCATCTTTGGATTGGATAATGCGTAAGACCCCATTCCTTTGTCTAGCCATTTTTCCACTTCTATTCTTTTTTTAATTTCTCGTTTAGTAGATGGTGTGTTTTTGAGCTCATCTTCAATATTTCTGAGTACACTTTGTGGTAAACTATCAGGCAGTCTATAGGTGATAGATTGAATAAGGTTTTTACTTTTGCGGTAGGGAAGGTTTTCTCCTATATTCCATTCATCGGCAAAGCCAAAGTGTGAGGTGAAAAAAAGCTTTAAAATATTCTTTTGCGAGGAGCGGGAGCTCCTCGGCCCCAGCCAAATTCTCATTTTGTTTATTCATCCTACAAACCATTATATTATGAAACCAAGTTCTAGTGGTTTTATCTGATTGTCATTATTCCCTTTCCTTT
>CAZBVD010000473.1:0-1635 GCA_964495235.1 uncultured Dysgonomonadaceae bacterium
GATCGTTTTGACGTTCGGTAATCAGTGAGAATGTCACTTTCATACCATCAATCTTAATGTCGTCTTCCACCATGCCCGACGATACAATGTCTCTGCCAGTACCAGGATAACGTACATGTTTTAAAGCATCTAAAATTAGATTTGGATATATTGCCATATTGTTTTTAATTTATCAATTCATCTGTGCGTTAGTCATCTAATAGGATTGACTAGACAGATGAATCTATTGATATAATAATTTCGTTTTTAATAAACGATATGCTATTTAGAATGATTGCAATTTAGCAATTTTTTAAGAGACTCTTTAGCATTTTGCTTTTTAAATTCTATTTCTGCTAAAACTTCGATACTCATCATATTCTATTTCAATATCAGGCTCAGACCATATATCTTTTTTAGGACATATAAACTTGAGGTACTTTATGCTAAGTCCTCTGCCCAGCCATTGCTTCTCGTAGAATGTCTGAATAGACAGTATCTCACTCTCTATATCTGAGTTATACAAATCGTTGGTATCGAAAAGAACTTCAAGTTTATTTTCTTCTACCATTGCTTTAGTATAGGTATAAAGAAAATTGCTGTCAGTTTTAAGATGAACTATTCCGTTTTCTTTCATAATCGTGCTATACTCTTTCATAAACCTGCACGAAGTAAGCCGTTTGTTCACTTTCTTCATTTGTGGATCGGGAAAAGTAATCCAAATTTCCGACACTTCATTGGTGTCAAAGAAATGAGCTATCATCTCTATGTGAGTTCTCACAAAAGCTACATTTCCTAATTTGTTTTCAATAGCATCGGTAGCACCGCTCCACATGCGCGCACCTTTTATATCCATTCCTATGAAGTTTTTATTGGGATAAAGGCGAGCCAACCCAACGGTATACTCTCCTTTGCCACATCCTAGCTCCAATACAATGGGATTGTCGTTTTTAAAATATTCCTTTCTCCACTTTCCTTTTAGAGGGAAGGTAGTGTCTTGTAGTTTCTTAAATGTATATTCAAATACATTATTATAGGTTGCCATTTCAGCAAACTTTGCCAACTTGTTTTTTGCCATAAAGTTATCTTAGATTGATTGACAAAGTTAAGCAAAATGTCCTAGATAGCAATCCAAGCATTTCAGATTCTACGTTCAATTGTTTTAAAACACAACAATAAATGATATTTCAGATCATTTCACTACAATTTTTAATCTACTTTCAAATTGCAACCTTCATTGGGCAACTTTCATTATGAAAGTACATGAAAAGGTGTGTTTTATTTCTTTTTGCGTGTTTGTATAAGTATATCTAACATATTGATTGTTATAAATCTATGAGGGATAAATATTTTTGCTCAAAGCGCATATTTTTAACAGATAAAGTTGATAATAATTTATGCAGGTTACAATTTAATACTTACCTTTGTTTGAGTACAGAAACATATATAAACCTTTTTTAGTATGAATGTAAAAGACATAATGGCTCAATTGGCCGCAAGACATCCTGGCGAACCAGAGTTTCATCAGGCAGTTAAAGAAGTTCTAGTATCTATTGAAGATGTTTACAATGAGCATCCTGAATATGAAAAAGCAGCTATCATTGAAAGAATTATAGAACCAGATCGTATTTTCACTTTCCGTGTTCCATGGGTTGA
>CAZBVD010000474.1:0-1634 GCA_964495235.1 uncultured Dysgonomonadaceae bacterium
AAATATGACTACACATTCTATTAAAACAGTTTGGAAAGAAAATAATACTTTTTCTACTGACATTGACGGACACAACATTGTAATTGACTTAGGAGAAGACCAAGGAGGAGAAAATAAAGGACCAAGACCAAAACGCTTGCTACTTGCAGCAGCTGCTGGATGCACTGGATTAGATGTAGTGGAAACACTCAGAAAAATGCGGGTCGAACTAAAACACTTCGATGTTAAAATTGATGCAGAGTTAACTGATGAACATCCAAAGAAATACATATCAATGAAACTTATTTATGAGTTTAAAGGTGACAATTTACCTGAAAAGAAAATAGAAAGAGCCGTAAAACTATCGTTCGAAAACTATTGTGGAGTTCTAGCCATGTATAAGTCATGCATTCCCATATCATACGAAATAAGAATAAATGAAGACTAATTTTTCAGCCAATCCAAAAATAACTAACAACATTATATTATCTTTGCATTCTGCATTGGACATTTTTAAACAAAGATATTCCGTAGAACATTAGAAAAATTAAATATATTATGCAAACTATCGATCATTTTGACTTTTCAGGTAAAACAGCTTTTGTACGTGTGGACTTTAATGTGCCACTAGATGAACAATTAAACATCACGGACGACACACGTATTCAGTCAGCCTTGCCTACTCTTAAGAAAATTTTAAAAGACGGAGGTAGTGTTATTATTGGCACTCACTTTGGACGTCCCAAAAAAGCAACTCCTGAACTCTCTTTAAAACACATTTTACCACACATTTCAAAATTACTAGGTGTGGAAGTACAATTTGCAAATGATTGCGTGGGAGACGATGCCGAAGCTAAAGCTGCAGCTTTAAAACCAGGAGAAGTATTACTACTAGAAAACCTAAGATTTCATGCAGAAGAAGAAGGAAAACCTCGCAATATTGCAGACAATGCAACCGACGAAGAAAAAACTGCTGCTAAAAAAGCCATAAAAGAGTCTCAAAAAGAGTTTACAAAAAAACTTGCTACTCTTGCTGATGTATATGTAAACGATGCTTTTGGCACAGCTCACAGAGCCCACGCATCTACAGCTCTTATAGCAGAACATTTTGATGCAAACAGCAAAATGTTTGGTTTTTTGATGCAAAAAGAGATTAACGCAGTAGAGAAAGTAATGAAAGATACCGAGCGTCCTTTCACTGCTATTATGGGTGGATCTAAAGTTTCGTCAAAAATTGATATTATCAACAACTTGCTAGACTCTGTTGATAACTTAATTATCGCCGGCGGCATGAGCTACACATTTTCCAAAGCATTTGGAGGGAAAATTGGAAGCTCTCTTGTGGAAGATGATAAACTAGATTTGGCAAAAGAGTTGGTAGAAAAAGCAGAAGCAAAAGGCATAAACCTATTGCTGGGGACAGATGCAAAAATTGCTGATAGTTTTAGCAACGATGCAAAAACGGCTTTTGCACCAATTAAAGAAATACCCGACGGTTGGTTAGGATTAGATATTGGCCCAGATACTATAGAAGAATTTATTGAAGTTATCAAAAACTCTAAAACTATTCTTTGGAATGGCCCAACAGGTGTTTTTGAATTCGAAAACTTTGAGCATGGTACACGTGCTGTTGCTGAAGCAATTGCAGAAGCAAC
>CAZBVD010000475.1:0-1619 GCA_964495235.1 uncultured Dysgonomonadaceae bacterium
ACAAAGAGTTGCGTGATTTAGCTATGGAAATTGCTAACGAAAACAATATTAAACTTCAACATGGTGTTTATATTGGTCTCACAGGACCTACTTTTGAAACTCCAGCTGAGTATAACTATCTTCGTATAATTGGTGGAGATGCTGTGGGTATGTCGACAGTGCCCGAAGTAATTGTGGCCAACCATGCAAAAATGAAGGTTTTGGCATTCTCAATTATTACTGACTTAGGAGTGTTAGGTAAAATAGTGGAAATAACACACGAGGAAGTACAAGAAGCTGCAAAAATAGCTCAGCCAAAGATGGCCCTCATTATGCGCGAAATTCTACAGAGAGTATAATTAATTAAAAACGATTTATAACGAGTTGAGAAGGTGTATTGTGTAACATAATACCTTCTCTACTCGTTTTTATTTTATATCTGTTGCAAAAAACAGGTATAAGAAAATAAACAGGAATAATAATATGAGAACAGAGATAGCTACGTTGGGAGAATTCGGTCTTATTGATAGACTAACAAAGGATATAAAACTAACCCAGCCAACATCCGTAAGAGGAGTGGGAGACGATGCAGCCATAATATATAATAAAGATAAGCGAACATTGGTTACCACCGATCTATTATTGGAGGGTATTCATTTCGACCTAATGTATTTTCCCCTTAAGCATTTAGGATATAAAGCTGCTGTAATAAATTTCTCGGATATATATGCAATGAATGGGATACCACAGCAAATAACTGTTTCATTGGGAATATCAAAGCGTTTTTCGGTTGAGGATATAGAAGAGTTTTATATGGGAGTAAAATTGGCTTGTCAGATTTATAATGTTGATATAGTAGGGGGCGATACCTCTTCATCTTTAACTGGGTTTACTGTTAGTGTTACTTGTATTGGTGTAGCCAACGATGATGCTATTATATATCGTAGTGGTGCAAAAGATACCGATTTAATTTGTGTTTCAGGTGATTTAGGTGCTGCTTATATGGGGTTGCAGCTATTGGAACGTGAGAAAGCTATATTTGCAGGTCAAGAAGATTTTACGCCAGATTTTGCAGGAAAAGAATATCTATTGGAACGCCAATTAAAACCTGAAGCTCGGAAAGATATAATGGAAGAGTTAAACAAGCTTGGCATATTACCTACTTCAATGATTGATATATCTGATGGGCTATCATCAGACATGTTACATATATGCTCGCAGAGCAATGTTGGTTGCCGTATTTTTGAAGAGCGACTGCCAATTGACTATCAAACTGCAATGATGGCCGAATCTTTTAATTTAAATGTTGCTACTGTAGCTCTTAATGGTGGCGACGACTATGAATTGCTGTTTACAGTGCCTCTATCGGTATACGAACAAGTGAAGGTAGTTCCTGGCATTCACATTATTGGACATATTAATGATGTAAGTCTAGAAAGCAAGTTTGTTACTCGCGATGGACAAGAAATGTTGCTTCAAGCACAAGGTTGGAGCCCATCAGAAAAGTAAATTTTAAAATAAATTGAATTTTATGCTCATTTTATTTTGTAATTGAAAAAAACAAGCTATCTTTGCACTCGTTATTGAAACAAGGCGTTGGTGCCATAGCTCAGTCGGTAGAGCAAAGGACTGAAAATCCT
>CAZBVD010000476.1:0-1613 GCA_964495235.1 uncultured Dysgonomonadaceae bacterium
TTGCCGATTATTTTGATGGTGAACTGTTGTTTCCGAAACTGAATTTTTTTGAAAAATTAGTTGCAAAAGCCGTCCTTAAAGCTGAAGAAGTGCAACCCGTTATAGCTAAATCAAAAATTGTTGATTTCGCAAACAAACTCAATGAATAAATATGAATCTTAGAAACAAAAGGCATATAGTTATTCCAGTTGCTATTGTCATATATACTATAGTAATAGCAATATATGCGGCAACAAAATATTATACACCAGAAAACAAGACTTCTTACTTTTTAGTTATAGGAGTAAACTTGTTATTGGCCCTTGTACTCTACTTAGTATTGAAAAGAAGAGAGGACTTCAGAAATAAAAACAAGAAATAAGACTATCCCTCTGAGTATTTTGATTCAACTTCCTTTATTGAATACTCTATCATAAAAAACAACTATCCCATAACTTGCAAACTAAAATGAAAAGAATTTTCATAGTTTCTATTCTTCTTTTGAACTTGGCCTTTGCATTTGGCCAGAAAACAACTCTTAAAGAGTATGCCAAGAAAGAAGGGGTAACATCTGTAACCCTTTCAAAGAGCATGCTATCATTGTTCCCAAAAAATGCAGATATCTCTTATGGAGGTATCAATGTAGCTGAGTTTTTAGATAAACTATCAAGTATAAATATATTTGCTTCACCTAAAGAAGAAGCAGCAAACAAGCTTGTTAAAGATGCTACACAATTTATGGAAACATCGGGTTATGACAAGTTGATGAGTGTGAAAACTGGCAAAGATGAGGATATAAACTTCTATGTTCAAAGCAATGAAGAGTATATCTCTGAGCTAATTCTTATTGTGCAAGGAAAAAATAAAGAGAGTGCAGTGATGCAGTTTGTTGGAAAATTTACAATGGAGGATATTCAACAAATGATTTCAAATGCTGCGAAATAGTTCTCTGAGACATTTCATTGTTGGCATTTTCCATTAAAAACAACCTTCTTATTCTATGGAACAAGATATATTATCGTTATTAGAACTCAACCTCAGTATAAAAGAAACTATCAGTCAAGAATTTGATGCTGCTTATTGGGTGCGGGCTGAAACAAGCGATGTGCGTCCTCACCGAAACGGGCATTGTTATCTTGAATTTATTGAGAAAGCAAAAGATGGTCACTCCATTGTAGCCAAGGCCAGAGGCACTATATGGGCATCTACTTTTAATCTATTAAAACCCTATTTTGAGCAACAAACTGGGCAAGCTTTTGCTTCAGGCATAACTGTGCTGGTGAAGGTAACGGTGAGTTTTCACGAAACATACGGATTTGGACTGAATGTATTAGATATTGATCCATCATACACATTGGGCGAAATTGCTCGCAACCGAATGTTGGTGCTAAAACAGCTGGAAGAGGATGGAGTGCTTACAATGAATAAGGAGCTTCCACTGGCAGAGCCATTAAATAGAATTGCAGTGATATCGTCAGAAACAGCTGCGGGATACGAAGATTTTCTCAATCAATTAGAGCACAATAGTGTTGGAGTTGCCTTTTACACTAAACTTTTTCCTGCAATTATGCAAGGTGATAGAAGCGAAGGTTCTATTATTGCAGCACTGGAGCAGATATACCAACACAAAGAGC
>CAZBVD010000477.1:0-1612 GCA_964495235.1 uncultured Dysgonomonadaceae bacterium
ATGCCCTCACATCGGCGTGGAAAGATATGCGCCGTGAACCTAAAAGCAAACGACGTTATCAGCAAAAAGCTTTTAGGCTGACAAATCTCAATCACGCATTATTGTCATACATATCTGCATTTGGGGTACATATTCATAAAACAGAATATCCACTTGGAGATGACGAATTGCGTTTTTGTGGTTATATAAATCACATTCTGCAATTTGTTACTGAAACAATGTCGCAGAATGTGGATGATAATGTATTTAATGAGCATATAAATCAAACAAACAGTTGGGAAGACGAAATTTCTCATGCTAAATACAACACCGATATTCAACGCATGGCTTTAATTCACAATATAGCACACGTGTCTAAAGAGTTGTTAGAAGAAGCACGCCGATTAAGGCAAGTGCATGAAGAAGCTAAATAGAAAAAAACTAAAAACATTAATATATTACAAAATGAAACAGATTAAAACCCTCTCAATTTACATTGTCTTATTCATTACGTTTGCACTCACCTCTTGCTCTACAAGTGAAAACAGCAATAACGCTGCTCATGATGTGCTAAAGCGTGCGTTTGGCGAGCATGCCAATAAATTCAAATTAGTATTGGTGGAAGATGCTAATGCAGAGAAAGACTGGTTTAAGATAGATGTGCAAAACAATGTGGCTACTATTGAAGCAAACTCGCAAGTAGCGCTTACCAAAGGTGCATATCACTATTTAAAAGAAGCTGGTCTGGCCAATATTTCTTGGGAGGGAAACCGCATAGATATTCCTGCCGAAATGCCTAATTTCTCAAGCGCTGCAATAGAATCTTCTGTAAAATACAGAATGTATTTAAATCAATGCGCTTTTGGCTACACTACTGTATGGTGGGATTGGGATAGATGGGAAAAAGAGATAGATTGGATGGCGCTACATGGCATAAACAACCCACTAATATCTATGGGGCAGGAAGCCATTTGGCAAGAAGTATGGGCTTCTTTTGGCATTAGCAAAGAGGAGCTAAACAGTCACTTTACGGGGCCTGCCTTTCTTCCTTGGTTTCGCATGGGAAACATTAACAAACATGGCGGAGCACTCCCACAAAGCTATATTGATAACGACAAAGAGTTGCAGAAAAAGATAATTCATAGAATGAGGGAGTTGGGAATGAAACCAATAGTTCCTGCTTTTAGTGGCTATGTTCCAAGGCTGTTTATGGAAAAATTTCCTGAAGCTAAAATACATACAATGGATGTTTGGAGTGGTTTTGATGATAGCCATGGCACCTACCTATTAGACCCCAAAGACCCCAATTTTAAGAAGATAGGTCAACTGTTTATCAAGAAGTATAAAGAAACCTATGGAGAGGCAGCCTATTTCTTGGCCGATTCTTTTAATGAAATGAAACCGCCAGTTTCTGAAGAGAACAAGCTTGAAGAGCTGGCCGAATATGGTAAGATAATATACAATACAATTGCCGAAACAGACCCCAATGCTACATGGGTAATGCAGGGTTGGCTGTTTGGACATGATTCAGAATTTTGGTCGCCCGATGCTATTAAAGCTTTCTTGAGCGAAGTACCTAAAGACAAAATAATTATTCAAAACTTTGGCGAAGACCGCTATCCGGTTTGGGAAA
>CAZBVD010000478.1:0-1605 GCA_964495235.1 uncultured Dysgonomonadaceae bacterium
TGCAAATGGTCAACCAACTTACTTGAACATTAACATTCCAGCAAGTTCAATTAAGATAACTACTGATGCCGATAAGTACACACCAGAAGGTCAAGATATAAACACTAAGACCGGTGTTGTACCAGCAGCTGCAGAAGGTATTAAGAATAAGAGTGATTTACCATCAGATACCAAGTACACCTGGAAGACAACCCCAGATGTAACAACTGCCGGTAATAAGCCAGCTACAGTAGTAGTAACTTACCCAGATGGCTCAAAGGACGAAGTTCCCGTAACCGTTCATGTAACAAATCCAACAACTTCAACCGATGCCGACAAGTACAAGCCAGAAGGCCAAGATGTAAACACCAAGACTGGTGTGGTACCAAGTGCAGCAGAGGGTATTAAGAACAAGAGTGATTTACCATCAGGTACCAAATACACTTGGAAGACGCCCCCAGATGTAACAACTACCGGAAATAAGCCAGCTACAGTAGTAGTAACTTACCCAGATGGCTCAACGACTGAAGTTCCAGTAACTGTCCATGTAACAAGCCCAGAAACCGATGCCGACAAGTACAAGCCAGAAGGACAAGATGTAAACACTAAGACCGGTGTTGTACCATCAGCTGCAGACGGCATTAAGAACAAGAGCGATTTACTATCAGGTACCAAATACACCTGGAAAGATACCCCAGATGTAACAACTACCGGTAATAAGCCAGCTACAGTAGTAGTAACTTACCCAGATGGCTCAAAGGATGAAGTTCCCGTAACCGTTCATGTAACAAACCCATCTACTTCAACTGATGCCGACAAGTATAAGCCAGAAGGTCAAAATGTGAACACCAAGACCGGTGTTGTTCCAGCCGCAGAAGAGGGTATTAAGAACAAGAGCGACTTACCATCAGGTACCAAATACACCTGGAAAGATACCCCAGATGTAACAACTACCGGTAATAAGCCAGCTACAGTAGTAGTAACTTATCCAGATGGCTCAAAGGACGAAGTGCCAGTAACCATCCATGTAACTAGTCCATCTACTTCAACCGATGCCGATAAGTACAAGCCAGAAGGTCAAGATGTGAACACGAAGACTGGTGTTGCCCCAGCAGCAGAAGGAATTAAGAATAAGAGTGACTTACCATCAAGCACTAAGTACACCTGGAAAGATACCCCAGATGTGACTACTGCAGGAAACAAGCCAGCTACAGTAGTAGTAACTTACCCAGATGGTTCAAAGTATGAAGTCCCAGTAACTGTCCACGTAACAACCCCAACAACTCCAACTGATGCCGACAAGTACACTCCAAAAGGTCAAGATGTAGACACTAAGACCGGTGTTGTACCAAATCCAGCAGAAGGTATCAAGAACAAGGGTGACTTACCAGACGGCACTAAGTACACATGGAAAGACACACCAGATGTAACTACTGCAGGAGACAAGCCAGCCACAGTTGTTGTAACTTACCCAGATGGTTCAAAGGATGAAGTCCCAGTAACTATCCACGTAACAACCCCAACAACTCCAACAGACGCAGATAAGTACACCCCAGAAGGTCAAGATGTAAACACTAAGACCGGTGTTGTACCAAATCCAGCAGAAGGTATCAAGAACAAGGGTGA
>CAZBVD010000479.1:0-1603 GCA_964495235.1 uncultured Dysgonomonadaceae bacterium
AGCACCATGTATGGAAGCATGACCTTTTCCAAATTTATTATAAGCGGTACTGTTCGCTTTGGTGTAGCAGCAATGGACAAAGGAACTATCATTATTGATTTTACCGATGCGCAACAAATGCTTGATATGGCTGACGGAACAGGCGAAATATTGGGATTCTACAAAGATGAGTTGTTTATGCAAGATCAAGTCAAGGAGATGAGTCAAGAGTATAATGCAAGATATGCAAGTAGTACTGATGAGTTTGCACCAGTGATGAAAACATTGGGTGAGCAGAACGCAATGGGTAATTACTTAGATTTAGTTGACTCCGTATCAAACATGTTTGTAGTCATCTTTGTATTGGTAATGTCAGTTGTGCTTTGGAATACAGGGCTAATCGGAGGTTTGCGTAGATATCAAGAGTTTGGTATCCGCTTGGCGCTAGGCGAAAGCAAAGGACATATCTATAGGTCTATGATTTACGAAGCTGTTTTAATTGGTACAATAGGTTCCATCATTGGCACAGCGTTGGGTATTGGTGTCACATTGCTGATGCAACACTATGGCATAGACATTAGTGGAATGATGAAAGATGCCACCATGATGATGCCAACCGTATTAAAATCTAAATTCACCCCTCAACTGTTATATATTGGGTTTATTCCTGGGGTATTGGCTATGGTAATTGGCACCATGCTTTCGGGCATTGGTATTTACAAACGCGAAACAGCTACACTTTTTAAGGAGTTAGAAGTTTAATTATTCAACAAAAAACAAAAATGAAATATCTATTTACATTACTGTTTGCTCTGTTATCAGTTTCGCAAATCAAAGCACAAGATGCTACTGCTATTCTCAATAAGGTAGATGATAATATTAACTCGAATACGAGCATAACGAAATCTGATATGATTATTTATGGTCGAAGAAACCAACGTACCGTTACATCAGTAGGATACTCAGAGGGTAAAAACAAATCTTTTTCTGAATACCTTGCTCCTGCAAGAGAAAGAGGAACAAAAATGCTCAAGTTGGAAAACAACTTATGGATTTACTCTCCATCTACCGACCGCACCATCCAACTCTCGGGTCACATGCTCAAACAGTCGCTTATGGGTTCTGACTTATCCTATGAGGATATGATGGAGAGCCGAAAATTTACTGAAATGTATAATGCAGAAGTGATTGGCGAAGAGACGATTGATGACAGAAAAACATGGGTTTTGCATTTGAATGCAAAAGTAGACGATGCCTCTTACGATAGTCGAAAAGTATGGATTGATACAGAAAGATATGTTCCACTAAGAGAAGAGCTCTTTGCCAAAAGCGGACAATTGCTAAAACGAACCGAGCTGAAAGATGTAAAGAAAATAGATGGCAGATGGTATCCCACCAAAATGAACTATAAAGATATGCTAAAAGATGGCAAGGGAACGGACTTTATAGTTCTTGAAATCGAATTCGATGTAGAAATACCGGCTTATATTTTTAGTAAGGCAGCTTTGAAGAGGTAAGTGGTTGGCTTTTTATTTATATCAAATAGTTAGATAAATTACAAATAGTAAGCCTAACCTATTTTAGGTTGTTGTATAATATAGAGTTATAAATAATTAGACAACAA
>CAZBVD010000480.1:0-1594 GCA_964495235.1 uncultured Dysgonomonadaceae bacterium
CGCGCAATGTAGTTCTTCTCTCTTCGGCCGACACATCTAAGGCAGCCGATATCTGCTTGTAGTTATATTGTTTTCCAGCATTATCATTCAGAAATTGAATAATGGCAGATGCCAATTCTTTTTTCTTGCGTTTTCTCACAGGTTCTTCAGGTTTGTTCTTTTTCTTCTTCATAAATTTTCAGTTTTGTATAAATGCAAAGTAACAAAATTTTATTTATCATCAATTACTATAAATACATTTATTAGTTGCGAGCGCAACTCTTTACAAAACGTGTATGAGGCACTATTGTTCATTATTTAGCTGTTTTTCAACCATTGAGGAGATGCTTTCAACAGTCAATTGTTATTTTTAAAATATTGCACCATAATCTCTGCAAAATTGCACTTAAAGAGTCTAAAGTATTATATAAAGCTATTGTTTCTTTGCTAAACTACTCTCTCTTCTCCTTTTTTATCATTATTTTTGCAAAACACTATATTAACAGATCAACATGCAAAAAAAAATACTTATTACCGGCGCCAGTGGTTTTATTGGCTCAGCTATAGTAAAAAAAGCCCTTGAAGAGGGTTACGAAACTTGGGCAGGTATTCGCGCAAGTAGCAGTAAAGATATGTTGCAAGACAAACGCATCAACTTTATAGACCTAAACTATACCAGCACAAACAAGCTTACAGAAGAGCTAATCTCTTTTGCTAACAAGCACGGAAAGTTTGATGCAATAGTGCATGTTGCTGGAATAACCAAAGCTATTAACAAAGAGGATTTTGAAAAAATAAACTTTGGTTACACTAAGAATTTTGTTGATGCTTTGGTGAAGGCAGACATGGTGCCTAAGAGTTTTGTGTTTATGAGCACACTTGGTGCAGTGGGCGTGGGCGACGAAATTAATTACACACCAATGCGCACTCATCGAATACCCAAACCTAACACACTTTACGGAAAAAGCAAATTACTGGCAGAGACTTACATGAAAAGCATGCCACGATTTCCATATGTAATACTTCGTCCAACAGGCGTATATGGACCTAACGATAAAGACTACCTGATACTGATGAAAGCAGTACAAAAAGGAATTAATGTGGGTGCAGGATTCAAAAAACAACTACTCTCTTTTATCTATATAAGCGATTTGGTTGACATTGTTTTCTTAGCTATCAACAAAGAAGTAACTCGCAGAGAGTACTTTGTTTCTGATGGTAAGGGCTATACCGACGATGAGTTCAACAAAATAGTGCAACATGCACTGAATATAAAGAGAGTAATCCGGTTGAAAGTCCCTCTATTCTTGGTAAAAGCAGCTTCGCATGTAAGCGAAAAAGTGGGTGAAATGCTCAACAAACCCGTTACCTTCAACACCGACAAGTATAAGATAATGAAGCAGCGTAATTGGGTTTGCGATATAACTCCACTGAAAGAAGAGCTTAACTTCACCCCTAAAGTTTATCTCAAAGAGGGAGTAGAAAAAACAATAGCTTGGTACAAAGAGAAGGGGTGGTTATAATTCATTAATAAAGAGCGGGACACACTATTTTATTTGTATCTCTTCTGTTTTAACTTTTTAATTTACTAATTTTGCTCTTCTAAAACATTGAA
>CAZBVD010000481.1:0-1586 GCA_964495235.1 uncultured Dysgonomonadaceae bacterium
TTCCGAATACCCACAAGACAGCCTGCTCTATTTCCACTAGAATTTCCTTTGGAAGATGTGGGTATTCCTCCACATTATAATGTAACGCAATCTGCAGTTGATTTTTTCAATAATAAGGACACTGTTTTAAAATTTGCTTTGCAAATGATTGAAAAGCATTCATAACCCATATCACTGTCATTTTCAAGAGCTCATTTCAAGAGCTTGCTAACGCATCAAATAAAACCATTTGGCTTTGCAAATATAAATGCATATTAAAGCCCCAACTACTTAATCAACCTTAAACCTAATTCTTCACCATAATCAAAAGCCTCTCTATATTCCATCAGATCCAACCTCTTCGCTATCTCTTTATAATCAAAAGCATTATGGCTAGGATAGTATTGACTCATTAGATTCACTAACACATCTGGAGACAGTTCATCCTTAATAAACCGCAAAACTCCTTTAGTATCTTCCAATCCACCAGGCAGCATTAAATGCCTAATCAATAAACCTCTATAAGCTATATTCGCAGCATCTACTTTAAGCCCACCCACCTGTCTATCCATTTCCCTTAGAGCTTCTTTCGCTCTTTTGGGGTAATCCTTTACTTTTGAATACCTCTCTCCAAATTCAGCAGAGGAGTATTTATAATCTGGCATATAAATATCTATTACTCCTTCAAGCAACCTTAGTGTATCAACACAATCATAACCACCAGAATTATATACAATAGGAATCACTAATCCTCTTTGCGCTGCTATATAAATAGCTTCCAATATATTAGGCGCAAAATGAGTAGGAGTAACAAAATTTATATTAACAGCCATAATCATTTTGCAATCCTAGCATCATCTGAGCCAATCTTTCATTAGATACTATATCCCCTTTGCCATATACACTTATATCATAGTTTTGACAATAGACACAGCTCATATTACAATATCCGAAAAATATTGTCCCAGAACCTCTCTGTCCTACAAGAAGTCTCTCTTCACCTAAATGAGGGCCGTAGCTTGATACAATAGTCCTATGGTTGGCTTTACATATACCAACTTCTTCTATCCTATTCACCCCACACTTATGAGGACATAGATTACAATTTGTAATATGCCTCTTAGCTTCTTCTACTTTTTCAAATAGCTTTCCTTTTTTTAATGCCTTTAAATAATTAGGTTTTACAGACATTCTCTCCCCCTTTCCTTTAATGGCTTAACTCTTTTCTTCAAATATCATCGTCATATCCTTGTTCTCGTCCACAATACAAATAACATGTCAATAACACAAAATACTAATACTTTCTCTAAAAAAACATATACTCACAGATAAAAAGTTTTTTTCTCATGAAAAAGTACTACAAATAATTTAGCTACAAACACATATTTTATATCTTTGAAAGCACATATTCAACTATGTAAAACTGCATGTAATATGCATTTCATCACAGATGGGGTTTTGAAGACCAAATTGAAAGTCTGTTACATGCATTTTACAACAACGAGAAACAATTATTATTCTCAATAAAACCAGATATATGAGCAACCTTTTGGATAAGATACTTGGTGCTATTGAAACTTTGAAAGACGATGAACTAAAACTTCAGC
>CAZBVD010000482.1:0-1586 GCA_964495235.1 uncultured Dysgonomonadaceae bacterium
AATATAATGACTAAATAGCAAATAAAGTGTAATATATATTACATTCCTCAAAAATTTTTACCATATTTGTGTACAAACATTTAAAGATTCTCAACCCAATTATGAATAGAGCCTTTATATTTAAATGCCCATTGTGCAATTCAATCCCTGAATCAGAGAAAGATGACTTTTTAAACGAGGTGCGCTTCACAATTAAAAACTATGACAAAAACGACTGGATGATGTCGCAAGGCGAAGAACTTGTATCGCTTAACATCTTAATTGAGGGAGAAGTAAAAACTGTAATGGTAGATGAAAAGGGAGATTTCATGCACATCGAAAACATAAAAGCTCCCCTGCCCATAGCATCGGGCTTTTTGTTTACCGACAGTAAAAAATCCCCAGTGTCTGTTATTGCAAAAAAACAGTCTAAGATTATCTCTATACCCAAAGACAACGTTTTTAAGTTGATGAAAAATCACGATACCTTTATGCATGCCATTCTTGCCTCCATATCAAACAAACTTCAGTTTCTTTCAGAAAAAATAAGGCTCACATCACTTAAAACAATTAAAGCAAAAACAGCCTATTACCTGTTAAGAGAGTCGGCGGGAGAAAAGGAGTTTCAGCTAAAAACCTCAAAGCAAGATATAGCAATGCAATTTGGAGTATCGCGACAAGCCCTTAGCAATATAATGAAAGAACTGCACGATGAGGGAATAATAAATATGGACCGTCGAAACATAGATATTTTAGACAGAAAAGCACTGCAAACAATGTTTTAAAAACAACATTTTTATGAAAAAGAAAATTTTAAACCTCCTTATACTCATCATATTGATAACTACAACCACTATGGCTCAAACTCAATTTTCTGAAAACTTGTATGTATCACAAAAAGGCGACACACTGCCCTATCAACAACTACAACCTCCTACAATAGAGACTAATACAAAGTATCCACTAGTTTTATTTCTTCATGGTGCTGGTGAGCGAGGCAACTGCAATAAAGCACAACTACAACATGGGGCAAACATGTTTACCAATCCCGTAAACCAAGAAAGATATCCAACCTTTGCACTGTTTCCGCAATGCCCCACCAATGCGTATTGGGCTCCTATAAACACCAATGGCATAAAAGATGAAAACTTTTTTCCATACAATGCCCCCATCACCCCTATCCTACAGGCTGTGAAAGAACTTCTTGACACATTTATTGAAAACAACCCTATCGACCCTAACCGAATATATATAATGGGCTTATCAATGGGCGCAATGGGTACTTTTGATATGGTGTGTCGCTATCCCCATTTGTTTACTGCAGCCATCCCCATTTGTGGTGGTGTAAACACACAAAGATTGCAAGATATTGAAACCACCACAGCTTTCAGAATCTATCATGGCGATGCTGACCCAGTTGTACCAGTTCAATTTTCAAGAGATGCCTACACAACACTAAAAGCAAAGGGTGCTGATGTGCAGTACGTTGAGTTTCCTGGAGTGGACCATAATAGCTGGACACCTGCTTTTAATAAAGACGATTTTATGGAGTGGTTGTTTATGGAGAGAGGGGTGAAGGGTGAGGAGTGAAGAGTTAAGAGTTAAGA
>CAZBVD010000483.1:0-1585 GCA_964495235.1 uncultured Dysgonomonadaceae bacterium
AATAATACTCCTACTACAAAAACTATCAATAGAATAGGCATTCCCAAGAAATTGTTCAGGTATTTCATACTCTCCATAGACACCACTTTTGTTTCAGGATTTACGGCAAAGCCGTCTGACACCAAAGTCCATATTACAAATATAAGGAAAAACAGTACAAACGGAACAGCATTGTATATAAGATACTTATGACTCCTTTTTTGAAGCACAGCATGATCCAATCTATTGATAAAGTATAGTGTAGCCATTGTGCGGGCTAAGAACAGCACTGTAAAGCCTAAAGCCAAGTTACGCAAATTGAGCAAAGCTTCAAGACCATGCCATGGGTTTTGCCACTGGCTTATGATAGGACCAACAGATCCAACGCCTGCAATGTTTCCTTTGCTCATTATAAATTCCGACCCGGTGAAGAAAGTAGCCAAAGCCACACCCACTAAGAAGGTTCCTAACACTCCGTTTATGAATAGAAATGTTTTGTAAGTGGTTTTTCCATATGTGTTGCCTGGCTGAGACTGAAACTCATAAGAAACAGCTTGCAGTGTGAAACAAAACAGAATAGCCATCCACACCCAATAGGCGCCTCCAAAACTTGTTGAATAGAACAGAGGAAACGAGGCGAAAAATGCACCTCCAAAAACTACAAGCGTAGTAAAGGTATAATGCCACTTACGACCGAGTACATTGGTAATAAGCTTTTTCTCATCTGGTGTTTTAGAAAGCGAAAACAACATGGACTGACCACCCTGCACAAAAAGCAGAAATGCAAATATACCCGCTATCAGCGATATTAAAAACCACCAGTAATGTTGAAGAAATGAGTATGTAAACATAATATTATATTTTTTAATTATTCAACCAATCAATTAATACCCTAAGTTATCATCGTCTATTTCTTCGGGTCCTTTCTTTATTTGTTTTACCATAATTCTTACTTCAGCAATTAACAAAAAGGTAAACATTATAAAGAATAATGCAAAGGTGGTTATCACAGAGCTCACTTCTAAGCTTGAAATAGCAGCCTGAACAGGAAGTATATCTTGAATAGCCCATGGTTGACGCCCAACCTCAGATACAATCCAACCGGCTTGTCCTGCAAGGTATGCCAATGGCAAACTCCACAGCGATACATGAAGCATCCACCTGTATTTCTTGTCTTCAAGTTTTTCTTTGCGTTGTAAATACCAAACTATTGCAAACAGAAGAATATAGTAGAAGCCAATACCCACCATTACTCTAAAAGTGTAAAACATTAGAGGCACATTTGGTATTGTTTGCTCTGGTTTGTCGAGGTATCCATATCCAAAATAATCGAAATTTTCTTTAAGTATAGCTTCAAAGCCTGCTAACTCATCATCGCGTCCCTCATCCTTGGCTATTTGATAATTGCCCAATGCTTCAATAGCTTTTTTGCCACGCATTTTCTTCTCTTCAAACGACAGTGCAATAGTACCATCTTGCATAGTATAACCCCCATCAATTATATCTCTTATTCCAGGAACAAAAGCATTTAATTGTCTGTATCCCATTATGGATAATAGTTTTGGCAACTCTATTTTAAATAGAAAAGCATCGCCTTTATCATAGT
>CAZBVD010000484.1:0-1583 GCA_964495235.1 uncultured Dysgonomonadaceae bacterium
CTATCAACCCATTCTGCAATCATTGAACAGATTCTTCGTTTCACTCAGAATGACATTGGGCATCACCACACCTCGAATCCTAAATCCCGCACCTCGCCATTTATAATTAACCATTAACCATTAATAATTATTGCTAATGCCACCTCTCCGAGGTTCTGGTGGAGCGGCATATACATTACAGGGGATTTACCCCAATGAAATATTAACTTGATTTCATTGGGGTGTGGTTATAAATATCCCTACAATTGCTATTCTATAAGCAATTGTCAATTTTCAACTGGCCCCTGCTGAGGTTGCGGAAGCACGGTTGCTGAACCTGTAGAAGCATTAATTTTTAACTTTGAAACTATCCTTTGATAGTTTCAAATCCTTTTCCATACACCCCCGACACATTGGTTTGTGTAATAAAGGCATGTTTATCGATACGCTTTATGAGTCGGAATACTGAGGTTGATTCGCTGCGACGTGTCATAACCATTACTATTTTTTGTGGTTCTTGAGAATACCACCCCACTCCATCTATTACGGAGCATCCGCGACCAAGTTCGGAGTTAATATGTGTGGCAATTTCATCGTATTGAGACGAGAAGATGAAGAATTGAACTGATTGTCGCGAGCCGTTGATAACCATATCTACTGCATAATAGAGAATAACAATGATAACAAGGCCTACAATAATTTTTTCGAGACTTTGGAATAGTAAGTACGAACTGAGGATGACAAGCACATCGACATAGGTGAGCGTGCGCCCCATGCTGATATAACGATACTTTGTGATCATGGCCGCAATAATATCTGTACCTCCTGTTGAGCTATTGGCCGAGAGTACTAAACCGAGGCCGATACCACAAAGAACTGCACCTACGAGGATAGACATAGTAGCATCGGTAATAAATGGTTCGGTAATGTATCTCTCGGTAATATTGAGCATGACTGATAGGCCGATAGTACTAAAAAGTGAATTGTAGACATATTTACGCCCAAGGATGAACCATGCAATGGCTAGCAAAAAAGCATTGAAGACGATGAACGATGCCCAAAGGGGAATGCCTGTGGCGTATTTGATGAGTAGCGATATACCTCCTAAACCACCAGTAACAACTTCGAAGGGTATGAGGAAACCTGTGAGGCCGATGGCGTAGAGAATGAGTCCGGCAAGAATTACTACGTAATCGCGCCAATAAAACGGTTTTAAATACTTTTTGGGTAGTTGTAGGTTCATAATTTTTAATTAGTTAGTTGTAAGCAGTTAACAGTAAATAGAGAGGAGTGAATAAGTTAACAGTGAACAGTCAGCAGTTAACAGCTCTGTGAACAGTGGGTGTAGTTTCTTTTCTCTATTATTTGTTACTTCTTACTTTGTACGTATTTATTTTTGTTTTTTTGTTAATTCATTTCCTTTTGTTGGCGCAGCATTTTTGGGCTGTGCCTTTAATTTCTTTCGCTTTATATTAAAAGCATTGTCATACTGAACGGATGTGAAGAATCTATCTAAACTATTCTGCAAACATTGAACAGATTCTTCAATTGGCTGCGCTCAATTACCAAAGACAGAGAGCATTAATTCAGCGACGTGGTTTATT
>CAZBVD010000485.1:0-1582 GCA_964495235.1 uncultured Dysgonomonadaceae bacterium
GAAGAAAATCTAATCAAGCAATTGGTTGACTTGAAGTATGTTTACCGACCAGACATAATTGATAGAAAAACACTTGAGCAAAATTTCAAAACTAAATTTGAAGAACTCAATCGGGTAAGATTGTCTGAAAGTGAGTTTCTAAGATTACGTGAGGATATTATAAAATCTGATGTGTTTGAGGCTTCAAAATTCTTACGAGAAAAGCAATATTTCTTACGTGAGGACGGAACGCCATTGCATTATACTCTGGTAAATATAAAAGATTGGTGCAAAAACGATTTTGAAATCATAAACCAATTGCGTATCAATACAGAGAATAGCTTTCAAAGATATGATGTTATATTACTTATCAACGGCTTGCCTATGGTGCAAATTGAACTAAAAAAAGGTGATATTTCGCACCGAAAAGCAATGCAACAAATAGTAGATTACAAAAATGAGCCGGGTAACGGCTACGCAAACTCTCTGCTTTGCTTTATACAATTGTTTATTGTGAGCAATGGTTCCAGAACATTGTATTTCGCCAATAACAAAAATCAGCATTTTACATTTAATGCAGATGAACAATTTTTGCCCGTATATGAATTAGCAGATATAAAGAACAATAAAATCAATCATCTGAAAGATTTTACTGATAAGTTTCTGCCCAAGTGTACGCTCGGAGAAATGATTAGCAAGTATATGGTATTGGTACAAAGCGAGCAGAAAATACTTGTAATGAGACCGTATCAAATTTATGCAGTTAAAGCAATCGTAGATTGTATAAATGAGAATAGAGGTAATGGATATATTTGGCATACAACAGGAAGTGGTAAGACGTTGACTTCTTTTAAAGCTTCTACATTGTTAAAAAATAATCCTGAGATTGAAAAATGTCTATTTGTAGTCGATAGAAAAGACCTCGACAGGCAAACCCGTGAAGAATTTAATAAATTTCAAGAAGGAAGCGTAGAAGAGAATACTAATACAGAGACATTGGTAAGGCGATTGCTTTCTACAGATTATGCAGATAAGGTAATTGTTACCACCATCCAAAAACTGGGGCTGGCTTTAGATGGCACGTATAAAAAGAATTACAAAGAACGCCTGGAGCCATTGAGTAAAAAGCGCATTGTCTTTATTTTTGATGAATGCCATCGTTCTCAGTTTGGTGACAATCATAAAGCGATAAAAGAGTTTTTTCCTAATGCTCAATTATTTGGTTTTACAGGTACGCCTATTTTTCCTGATAACGCTACATATAAAATTCGGGAAGGAGAATATGAAACCTACAAAACGACTAAGAATATTTTCGACAAATCTTTGCACGAATATACAATTACACACGCTATTGAAGATAAAAATGTTTTGCGTTTTCATATAGATTATTTTAAAGGCTCTTTAAATGGAAAACCGGGTGAAACTGTTGCACAAAAAGCAGTTGTAGAAGCCATTATAGATAAACACAATGCAGCTACTAACGAGCGTAAGTTTAATGCTGTATTTGCAACTGCTTCTATCAATAATGCCATTGAGTATTATAGGCTTTTTAAAGAAGTGCAAAAAAAGAGACAGACAGATAATACAGATTATGTTCCTCTGA
>CAZBVD010000486.1:0-1575 GCA_964495235.1 uncultured Dysgonomonadaceae bacterium
ATCTCTATCAAGCCCGAACTTTCAAGTTGGTTCAAAAAAGCTTCTTCCACCTGATAGATTTGCAAGCATTCTGTGTATGTAATCTTTTCTCTGCTCATCATTTATTCAAGTTTGATAGTTCTGTAAATAGTTCCTTTTCTTTGTCTGTCAACTTCTCTGGCAATTTCACTTTCACTGTTATATAAAGGTCGCCAAACTGTCCATCTTTTTTATAAACAGGGAATCCTTTGCCACGTAATCGCACTGTAGTGTCCTGTTGTGTATTCTGCTTCACAGGAAACTTCACCTTGCCCGTTAGGGTATCTATCATAATTTCGCCTCCCAACACAGCGGTATAGAGATCAATTTCTATTTGTTTATACAAATCATCACCCTTACGCTTAAATACAGGATCTTGTGCAATTCTAAATGTTATATACAAGTCACCACTTGGGCCATTGTTTATACCAGGTTGACCATAGCCTTTCAGTCTTATCTTTTGCCCATCGCTCACTCCAGCAGGAATGGTGATGCGCACATTCTTTCCGTTTATGGCAAGAGTTTGTTGATGCGTTTGCATTGCTTGCAGCAATGTCAACTCCAATTCGGCATTCAAGTTTTGTCCTTTAAAGCGTGTACGTCCGTGTGATTGTTGCGAAAATCCGCCACCAAACATTGAGTGGAAAAAGTCGGAGAAGTCATCGCCACCAAAGCCTGCTCCAAAAGCTGTTCCTTGTCCAGCATAGTATGATTGCGAACCTTGTCCTTGGTATTGTCTTTGCGATTGTTGTGCTCGTTGAGCTCTCTCAAACTCTTCGCCATGTTTCCAATCCTTTCCGTATTTATCAAACTTCTCTCTTTTTACGGGATCGCTTAACACTTCGTTGGCCTCATTTATCTCTTGAAACTTCTTTTCTGCCTCCTTATTGTTAGGATTTAAATCGGGATGGTATTTCCGTGCCAGTTTGCGATACGCTTTCTTCACCTCATTGGTTGTAGCGTTCTTGCTTATCCCCAACACATTGTAATAATCGATGTATTCCATTAAGTAATTATTTAGTAAGTTTTAAACAACTTCAATAATTCGAAATCCTTTTCTGACTTCATGAGTACAATATCAACAACTTTATCTATTTCTACAACTCTAACCCATAAAAATTCTATATCGTGAAAAACAACCTGATCTACTGATGAAAAAGAATCAAAATTCGGACCTTCTATTTTAGTTACAGGAATCAATAGATAAGAGGGTAACGTGGATATAAAATCTCTCAGTTTAGGATCTTCTAAAACCTCAATAACCTTTGGGTTGAATGTAGTGACAACATTTCCTAAGCTTGGCAATGATGGCAAGGCTTCTTTAAAAGGAAAATCATCGTCATTTTCTGTATTAGATAGATAAGGAAATTCTGAACTGATATCCTCATAATTATTTAGCATAGCAATTTGAATTCTAAGATCTTCTCTATATACATCTAATTGCTCCCTTGAAAGATCATGTATTTTATCTCTTCTCATAGTAGTGTTTTAAAATTGTTTCTACAAATTTAATAAAATATATTTGGCTTACATAGTTTGAATGGAATATTGTGGGGA
>CAZBVD010000487.1:0-1575 GCA_964495235.1 uncultured Dysgonomonadaceae bacterium
CTTTGGTCTGTTGTAAGCAAATAGTATGATGGGTGCAAGTTCTTTTCTTTCCATAAGGCGTGTAGTTTTAGTTTTACAAATTTACATAATTATTCATCTATTCATGAGAGAATCGACAAAAATAAGACAAAGAAACCCCCAGAACAGTTCGTAATAATTTACGAACTGTTCTGGGGGTTATAAATATTTTGTCGTTGAGTATGACAATCGTTGTCAACTATCAATTAATTACCCGTAGATAATATTCCCATCATCATCTAAATTGTCATCAGGTCCGCTAGCATATTGCTTCATAGCTCTAAGGCTCATGCCCATGCTGGAGAAACCACCATCGTGGTAGAGGTTCTGCATAGTAACTTTGCGTGTAAGGTCAGAAAACATCACAATACAATAGTCTGCGCAATCATCAGCATCAGCATTACCAATTGGAGACATGCGTTCTGCAAAGTCTAATAGATCGTCCACTCCTTTTATACCGCTTCCAGCAGTAGTCATAGTTGGCGATTGAGAGATAGTGTTTATTCTAACTCCTTTTTCGCGACCATATATATAGCCAAAGCTACGTGTTATAGACTCAAGCAGTGCTTTAGCATCTGCCATATCGTTGTAACCCGTAAACACCCGTTGCGCTGCAATATAAGAAAGCGCCAATACAGAGCCTCCTTTAGAGATAGCATCCATCTTTTTGGCCGTTTGTAGCAACTTGTGAAACGATACTGCCGAAATATCCAAAGTCTTGTCCAATAGATTGTAATCTAAGTCATCATAAGTTTTCTTTTTGCGCACATTAGGCGACATGCCAATTGAGTGAAGCACAAAATCTATTTTGCCTCCCAATATTTCCATCG
This sequence comes from uncultured Dysgonomonadaceae bacterium, assembly GCA_964495235.1. Classification (GTDB taxonomy): domain Bacteria; phylum Bacteroidota; class Bacteroidia; order Bacteroidales; family Dysgonomonadaceae; genus UBA2632. The sequence continues at coordinate 849 of CAZBVD010000487.1, forward strand.
ATTTAGAAAACACCATTTCTAAATCTTCTACATTGGTAGCATCGGCAGGTAGTATTTCTGCATTTAGCTTCTTTCCTAGTTCATTTGTATCACCCATTCTCACCGCCACAGGTGTATTAGAAAGAGTAATTATAGCACCTTCCTCTACAGCTCGCTCAGCTACTTTCCATGCAATAGACATGTCGTTGAGTGCACCAAAAATAATACCTCTTTTTCCTTTTAATAAGTTGTGTTTCATCTTTAAAATATATTATGTTGATTATTTGAATTTTCAATTACTGCACAAAAGTAATATAAATGTGCAACGTATAAACGCTTTTATCCAATTTTAGTTTACTTATTCACTATTTTTCAGTTGATAGATGGTAAATTGATGTAAATAGAGCCTCATTGTGAAACAATTATAGTCTCAGGTGTTATACTACTAAACAGATTGTAATTGAAAAATAAATTTATCTATGATTATTACTTATATTTATCACAGTTGTTGTGCTATAGAATTCAGCAACTTCTCTTTAATTATTGATTACTACATAGATCCTGCAAAAGATGGGGAAGAGACTGGTTGGATTAAGCAGCATCTTCTTCAAAAAGATAAACCACTATATGTGCTCTGCACCCATTCTCATTCCGATCATTTTAATGAAGAGGTGTTGAGTTGGGATAAAGATAAAGATGATATTACTTATGTGTTTTCTAAAGAGGTTGTAGAAACCTTGAAGGATAA
>CAZBVD010000488.1:0-1574 GCA_964495235.1 uncultured Dysgonomonadaceae bacterium
AGTGGGATGTTCTGAACAAAAAGCAGAAGAGAAAGAAGCAAGGTTGCCAAACTTTGTAATTTTAATGTCTGACAATCACAATTGGGAGCACCTTGGATGCTATGGCGATCCGGTTCTTAAAACTCCAACCATTGACAAACTAGCAGCAGAGGGCATCCGTTTCAACAATGCATACTGCTCAGCACCATCATCATCGCCAGCAAGAGCAGCAATGCTTACTGGGCAAGACGTATGGAGACTTGAAGAGGCTGCAAACCTTTGGAGCGATTTTCCTGCTCATTTTGAAGTTCTTCCAGAGTTATTGGCAAAAGCTGGATACTTGGTTGGTCATGAAGGTAAAGGTTGGGGTCCAGGAAACTGGGAAGCTTCGGGAAGAACAGAAGACCCAGCTGGTAAAAAATACTATTCATTTGAAGAGTTTTACAATGATAAAGAAAAAGGCCAACCATTTTTCTATTGGTGGAGCTCTCGCGACCCACACCGCCCCTTTAAACTTGGTGGATGGGAAGATGGCAACATTGATATAGATAAAATTGAAGTGCCAGCCTATTTGCCCGATACAGACGAAGTGCGCAAAGATATTGGCGACTACTATGCAGAGATAGAAAACTTTGACAAAGATGTGGCTTCTTATCTTCAATTACTACAAGAAATGGGCGAGCTGCACAACACTATTGTATTGGTATGTAGCGATAATGGATGGCAAATGCCACGCGGATTGGGTAACCTATACGACGTTGGACTACGCCTACCATTTATTATGTCTGTGCCAGAGAGATATAAAGGATCAAGGGTTATTGAAGACTTTGTGAGCCTCAACGATATTGCTCCTACTTTCTTAGAATTGGCCGGCGCCGAAATACCAAAAGCAATGAATGCAAGAAGTTTTGTAAATATTCTTGAATCGGACAAAGAAGGACTTGTTGACGAAACACGAGACTTTATTGTAGCCGGACGCGAGAGACATGCATTTGCTCGTATGGACGGACCCGGTTATGGAGCACGCTCATACCGCACCAAAGACTATCTATACATTCGCAACTACACTCCTGACGCTTGGCCAGCTGGCGATCCCCCATTATACGGAGACGTGGATGCGCACATGATGCAATTTCCATCGCCAACCAAAATGTATATTCTCAAGAATAAAGACAAAGAAGATGTGAAAAAATACTTCGACTTAGGTTTTGGTAAACGTCCAGCAGAAGAACTATATATATTGAGCAACGATCCGTATCAGATGAACAACGTAGCTTACTCTGCTGAGTATAAAGACATAAAAGACATGCTGGCTGAAAAGCTAACCAATCATCTTATTAAAAATGAAGACCCACGTGAAACTGGAGCTCCTATGAAATGGTTGAATGCACCTTATTATGCAGAGAAAGACAAAACACCTAAACCAAGCCAACACTCAATTGATGAGTTGGGTCTTGAAGAGGAATACTCATTGATAAGCAAATAAGCTTATATAAAAAAGTAGAGCTTTTAAATATAAGAAAGCGCAAAAACTACAACAATGATTAAATAATTAAGAGAAGGAGGCTTTATTAAAAAATAGCCTCCTTTTTTTG
>CAZBVD010000489.1:0-1570 GCA_964495235.1 uncultured Dysgonomonadaceae bacterium
AATTTGCAGCCCATTTTGCTAATTGATCTGCATTGGGTTGAATAATTAATCTCATATTTTTATTTTTTAGTTAATTTTTATCTGTTATTTAATAGATACATCCTGTAGTAGAGAAACTTGTCTCTATTCGCAGTCTGTAGTTTTATTAGGAACAATCTCATCGTCGGAAAGCACCTTCTTGGCCATATTTCTTCCAAGCGCTTTTGCTTTCTCATAAGTATCTTCGTTCATAGACTGTTTCATATCAACTGGGTTGCAAAGCGTTTCAAATTGCATTGTATCGGCAAATTTGCCAAGTAATCTTACTGAAGTGCCCGCCCATGTGTGTCCGCCAAAGTATCCAAAGTATCTGTTTTTCAAGTTCTTGTTTCCTAGTTCGTCAATTAAGTTTTGCACTCCTGGAAAGAGCTTCGCATTGTAGGTGGGCGACCCAATAATCAACCCTTTGTATTTAAACACATCTTGAATTACGTATGACAAGTTGCTCTTTGATAGATTGTGCATTACAATGTTTTTCACACCGCAAGCAGCAGCTTCTGCAGCAATAATTTCAGCCATTTGCTCAGTATTTCCATACATACTTCCGTAAGCAATAACCAAACCTTTCTCACCTTCATATTTGCTCAATCTATCGTATAGTGCAATTACCTTATCAATGTTTTCTTTCTCGGTCCATACAGGCCCGTGAGTAGAACAGATGGTTGCCACCTCTACATCTGCAAGTATACGCAAAGCTTTTTGTACTGGGTTTCCGTATTTACCTACAATATTTGAGTAGTAGCGTATCATCTCGTCCCAGTATATATCAACATTTAGTTGCGAGTCCATTACTCCACCATCCAACGTGCCAAATGTACCAAAAGCATCACCAGCAAATAGTGTTTTACTTTCTTTTACATAGGTCATCATTGTTTCTGGCCAATGCACCATAGGAGTCATATAGAACTTCAAGGTGTTTTTACCTATACTAAGCTCTTCTCCTTCTTTCACAATTGTTACATTATTGGTAACTCCATAAAAACCTTCAAGCATGTCTGCTATACGGGCACTACCAATAAACTGTATGTTTGGATATTTTCTCAACAGAAAAAGCAATGCACCAGTGTGATCAGGCTCCATGTGGTTTATAACCAGATAGTCTATTGGAGTATCGCCCAACAAGACATCCAATTTATTTAGAAAAACATCTGTAAAAGCAATGTCAACAGTGTCTATTAGAGTTACTTTATCGTCACGAATAAGATATGAGTTGTATGAAACCCCTTTTGGAAGCGGCCATAAATTCTCGAACAGTTCTGTTGATCTGTCATTTACACCAACATAAAATAGGTCTTTGTTAATTTCAACTGGATTGTACATATTTATATATATTGTTTAAAGAAGACCAAGCAATCTTGTGCTCAGTCTTTCATGTTAATACTTACTTTTTTGTAATAAAATTATTGGTAGTGTTATTTTTCTTTACATCTACCAGCAAATCCTTATCTTGTTTGGGTTTCTTATATGCATTCCATACAAGCCATATACCCCACAATACAAACGGAATGCTTAGCCACTGCCCAAGAATAAG
>CAZBVD010000490.1:0-1565 GCA_964495235.1 uncultured Dysgonomonadaceae bacterium
ACAACGTCATACGTCTGAGCAGAGATTTAGAATTTCTAAAATATCACTCTATTCAGACCTTTCTTTGGATAGACCTAAACGATGTGGACGAAGAGGTTGAAAACGAACTTGAAGACTATCTAAAGATATATATTCAGGAAGAAGAAGAGATGATAGAGATAGAGATGTCATCAAGATACATCGAGACAGCCGATACAATAGTTGTCAACTCAAACTTCCTTCTCTCTAACTATGAACGAGATCCTGTATCGTTTATCTTAAAAAACGATATCCTTATTACTGTAAGAAGCGAAGAATTAAGTTCGTTTCACGAAACAGTGAAGAAAATATCGGCCAATCCAAAAAACTATCCTACTGGTGCACATGTATTAGTAGCACTATTAGAAACACGAGTTGAGTTCGACGCCGACATGATTGAGAGTATGACTCAAAAGATTACCCATTTAAGTAATAGCCTCACCTTGCAAGAAGCAGATGAGGAGCTACTTACTGAAATTAAAGACCTTCAAGAGAAAACCATGTTGCTGCGCGAGAATATAATCGATAAGCAACGCACAGTTTCAAGCATGCTTCGAAGCGAGTTTATGCACTCAGACCTACAACCCAAACTTAACATAATCCTTAAAGACATTACGTCTCTCATAGAACACGTAAAATTTAGCTTCGACAGACTAGACTATCTCCAAGACACTTTTTTGGGTTATGTAAACATTGAGCAGAACAAGATAATCAAGATTTTCACCATTGTTTCGGTAATCTTTATGCCCCCCACCCTAATTGCTAGTATATATGGTATGAACTTCTCTATGATGCCCGAGTTGAGTACTAAGTATGGGTACCCTGTTTCTATTGGACTTATGATTTTTTCATCTCTTATTATCCTCTATTTCTTTAAGAGAAAAAAATGGCTGTGATATTAAGTAATTGATGAATAAAGTAGAAGTTATTAGCAACACGCTATACTATTCCATAGTATGAAAAAAATAATTATTACTCCAGACTCTTTCAAAGGCTCCCTCACATCGATGGAAGTTGCTAATGCAATTGAAGAGGGCATAAAAAATGTCATCCCAAATTGTGAAACAGTAAAAATACCCATTGCCGATGGTGGCGAAGGAACTATGGATACGCTAGTGAATGCTCTTAAAGGTAAAAAAATAAAAATAAAAGCACACGACCCGCTGATGCGTTCCATAGATGTGGAATATGGATTGGTGGAAAATAACAAAACAGCTATTATTGAAATGGCAATTGCTAGTGGACTTCCTCTATTGCAAAAAGAAGAGCAAAACCCCTCTAAAACTACTACTTATGGCACTGGAGAAATAATAAAAGATGCATTGAAACGTGGATGTCGCTCATTTCTGATTGGAATTGGAGGAAGTGCTACAAATGATGCAGGCACAGGAATGTTGAAAGCATTGGGATACCGCTTTATAGACAAAAACGGAAAAGAATCTGATGGAACAGGAAAGTCATTGCAGTTAATTTGCTCGATAGACGATTCAGCAATAATGCCTGAACTAAAAGAGGCGGAATTTAAAATTGCATGCGATGTAAACAAT
>CAZBVD010000491.1:0-1565 GCA_964495235.1 uncultured Dysgonomonadaceae bacterium
CTTTGGGACAACTGTCTACACTATTCACACGGAACAGGACACGGAATTGGTCACTTCCTGAATGTGCACGAAGGCCCTCAAAACATCCGTTTGGAAGAGAACCCTGTAACACTACAACCAGGAATGGTTACTTCAAATGAGCCAGGACTATATAGAGCTGGTGAATATGGAATTCGTATCGAAAACTTGATTGTAACACAAGAATATAACAAGAATGAGTTTGGTGCTTTCTACAATTTCGAAACCATCACACTATGTCATATCGATACTACTCCTATCGTGAAAGAGTTGTTGACAGACAAAGAGGTTGAATGGCTTAACAATTACCACACAATGGTGTTTGAAAAACTAAGCCCACACTTAAATGAAGAAGAGAAGGCTTGGTTGGAAGAGAAAACCAAACACATTTAACACTTCAAAAAAGATAAAGCACAATGCTCCTATATTTTTAGAAGCATTGTGTTTTCTTTTTAAAAGCAAAAATTAAACAGCTCTAATTATGTTTGTAGGAGCCATCATCTTAATAATACTTGGTATATTAATAAAATATGGAAAAATGCATTTCCTTATTGCTGGCTACAATACTATGCCAAAAAAAGAGAAAGTTAAATACGATATTGAAGGCATAGCATCAGTAGCGCATAATGCTTTGTTTGGAATGGCATTTTTGATGATTATTGGCTATTTCATTTCTACGTATGTAAACAAACCACAAGTTGCATCCATTATTATACCTGTAGGAGTAATTATTTTTGTTCTTTATGCAATTATAGAAGCCAACTCCAAAAAGTATAAAATAAAATAGAAAGCTGTATATTTGCACAAATTTGGCGTTTGTAGCTTATAAATATTAAAAACATATCCTTCTTGCAAAGGATAATCTAATATAAAACAATGGCATTAATTAAATCAGTAAGAGGCTTTACCCCAGAGATGGGCAAGAATATATATTTGGCAGAAAATGCAACTATCATTGGCGATGTAATTATTGGTGACGATTGTAGCATTTGGTTCAACACCGTGTTGCGTGGCGATGTAAACTCCATTCGCATTGGCAACAGGGTAAATGTGCAAGATGGCACTGTGATACACACATTGTATCAAAAATCGCAATCAATAATTGGCGACGATGTTTCTATTGGCCATAATGTGGTAATACATGGGGCAAAGATAGAGAATGGTGCTCTTATTGGAATGGGAGCAATTGTGCTAGACCATGCTGTAGTGGGCGAAGGTGCTATTATTGCAGCAGGTTCTGTTGTATTGAGTGGCACTCAGGTAGAACCAGGAAGCATCTATGCAGGTGTGCCAGCAAAATTTGTAAAGAAGGTTGACCCTGCTCAAGCAAAAGAGATGAATCAGAAAATAGCTAGCAACTACTTGATGTATTCTGATTGGTTTAAAGAAGAAGACGGAGAAGAGAACTCTTCAACTATATCTAAACAAGAGTAAACAACTGAAACTATTACAGAACCTCTTTTATTACATACTTTAGTAAATCTATTAACATGAAAACTAAAAGTAGGTGGTAGAAGAGGTTTTTTATTAAACAATTGCTAACTTTG
>CAZBVD010000492.1:0-1564 GCA_964495235.1 uncultured Dysgonomonadaceae bacterium
TCCCACTCTACAGTGGCATGTTTTGCAACAACCATTTGACAAATTCGCTCGCCATGATTGATTACAAATTCAGTATTAGACAAATTTACTAATACTACACGAATTTCGCCCCTATAATCGGCATCAATTGTTCCAGGTGAGTTCAATACAGAAACACCATGCTTCACTGCCAATCCGCTGCGCGGTCTTATCTGAGCTTCATAGCCTGCTGGCAGCTCTATATATAACCCGGTAGGTATAAGTGCTCGTTCAAGAGGCTTCAAGGTTACAGGCTCTTTTAAACTAGCTCTCAAATCCATACCTGCACTATATGCAGTAGCATAGCTGGGCAAAGAATTGTTTGATTTGTTTATTATTTTCACACGCATAGTATTCTCTTTCTTGTATTTCCACTGTATGTAATATAAATTGACACTGCTTACTATAATCATCAAAAAAAACACCACCGACAACATAAAAGGCATATCGCAATACACTCTTATATGTTGAAACTGATAATTTTTAAAAAGAATATAAGTAAGTAGATGCGAAAATATACAATTCTGACCAATTATTTGGCTAATTCATGAAAATTAAGGTGATATCTTACAAAAAAGAACGTATAATAGCAGATAATTTAGATTTTGATATAGCAAAATTTGTATCTTTGTTATAATGAAGAATTGGAATCACATACTTGATAAGCTAAGAACTACTATAAACAATCAGGGCATAGACTCTTTTCATGTTCTTGAAGAACTTGTTCCGATAGAAGAACAAATGGAATATTTTAAATATTTCGACGATCTGAAAGAAAATAAAGTGAGGTTTGTGCGCGATTCAGAAATAGCAATGCTCTTTTCGGCCGATGTATCGGTTGAGCGAAAAAAAGAGAGCCTTGCTGTGCTATCTTCCATACCCGATGTGAAAGCCTACAGGGCCATAGAAACCTATCAAAGCAGCCCCATAGAACCCGAGTTAAAAAACTGGTCGTCTATTGCGTTGCTTGGTAGCAGAATAGGTCTTGACTCTGAACTATCGGGCAAACCACAAATATATATATCATCAGGATTGGGCGGACACGATAAGAAGCTGCGCTTCTTTACCCTCTTCATAACACACTCGCAAGAAAATCTCACAGAACTTCAAAAACAAATTGTTGAGCGAGAGTTTAGATTCCAATTAGAGAGTGCTGATGTGGATATAGAGGCTTTTGAGATAAAAGACAACTATTTCACCTTGCTATTCCTCTTCCCCTTCAAAACAGATGTGAGAGCAATACTACAATCTGCAATAGAAGAGTGTAACCAATATGGAGACTTCTTAGACAGTAAATTTATTTTTACCAATGTAAAAGTATTTACCGATGAAGAGATTCAAAAGCTGTTAGACAATGATTTAAAGATAGATTAGTTCTACACCTTGTTTCTACATAAAACTAAAAACATAAATAAAAGTGACGGATAATACTTTCTTATGTAATATCCGTTAGATTACTCCTTAAGTAGATTACACTTTCATGAGATAAACTTCAAATCTACGATACAAGATTCAAAAAACAACAGTTGAATTTCAAATCTACGAC
>CAZBVD010000493.1:0-1551 GCA_964495235.1 uncultured Dysgonomonadaceae bacterium
TAATTCAAACCATTTCCCATTCTCTGAACATCAACTTTGAGTGCGGCGGGCAAATTATCGGTTGACACCGGTTTCAATCTTTTAGCCAAGGCTACAAAGTCACCAGTAGATGTTTCAAACTCCCACCGATAATAAACTGGAAAATCGAGCGGACGCTGACGGGTAGCTTTTTGCTTATCAAAAGTAGCATCCCATGATGAGCGTTGGGCCGGAATTTCATCAAAAGAGAGCATTAATCCCGACAAGCGACCGGTTTCAAAAGCTGGAATCAAAAAGGCAGTATATGCAGTATTGTCTTCTAGCACCCTACTAGAGAGCAGTCTTGAAAATGCAACATTCTCATCATGGTCAATTTTAGAGTTTACGGCATTTATGAGTGGCTTATCTTTTTCAAGTTCTAAATTAGGAAAGTGAACATGAGCATTTTTCCATGTTTCCGACGGAGATTGAAAAATTTGTTTATATGCTTCGTTGTTAGATACTTTTAGTGATACATAGGTGGAACCGTTGTTATCAGTTGTAAGAGCAAATTCATCATTTTTGCACACCAACAAAGCTAACCAAGGACGCAATTTGTCTCTTGCTTCCTTAGCAGGGGTATATCTCCATGGGATATCCTCCTCAAAAAACTCGATAAAAGGCAAATAGTTACTCTCAAAGTTCTTTACCCCATTTGCTGGAACCACTTGTAAGATGGAGACGGGTTGTATGCCAGCAATATCTCCAGGACCAGTCAATGCAACTTGTATAGTTTCGCTACGTTGAACTATTCCTTTATTATCAGATTCTTTATCGATTGGAGTTAAATCGAAGGTGCTTTTCACAAAAAGACTTGCTCGTTTTATAGCCGATCCTTCATTGGAATCTTTCGCCAACGTATCCACCTCACCATTGCTTATTTCACGACTCAATCCCCTTCTAAGCCAAGGTATAAAACTGTGTTTTGATCCTATTTTGTTTGCCATGATGGTATATTTTTCTGATTTTATTACTTCAGTAAAGCATCAAAAAACTTTTGATCTTCGTTTTCTTACAAATCTAAACCTTCGATCCAATTCTGGTTGAGAGTTAGATAATTTAGACTTACTCCTTATTTTATCCGAATATTCCCTGCGTGGAACTACATTTTTCACCTCTGTTTTACTCTGATTGTTCTCTTTTTCAATCCTACCAAAATCGTCTTCCAACTCTTCAAAGATTTTATTTATCTTCTCACTGTTGTTTTCTTTTTGCATGTATTGCATTTTGTTTACATGACGTTTGAAACCACTGTCGGAACGGTTTGATATCTGTACAAAAGCATCAAGAACAGAAGTATTCGTTTCATGCACATTCCTACTCACTCTTCTATCTGATTGATTTACAACGAGTGTTTTTACTGCATTGTTCTCATCAATCATTTTGTAACTTTTAGAATCTGAGAAACTAATATCATCCTGCTCAACAACATATTCAATTTCCTTATTTTCGAAGGTTGACACAGCCCTTTCTCTTAAACCATTTTCCACTTTCACACCATTTTTCATTTTCTGATAAGATGGAACTGATAGT
>CAZBVD010000494.1:0-1551 GCA_964495235.1 uncultured Dysgonomonadaceae bacterium
ATATATGGCTTAGACCTTTCTCGCCCAGCCGAAACAGCTCAAGAAGCAGTTCAATGGGTATATATGGCATACTTAGCCGCAGTAAAAGAGCAAGACGGTGCCGCAATGTCTTTGGGTAATGTATCTTCATTCTTAGATATTTATATAGAAAAAGATATCAACGAAGGAAAAATAACTGAAGAGTTTGCACAAGAACTGATAGACCAATTTGTGATGAAACTTCGCATGGTGCGTCATTTACGCATGGATGCTTATAATGATATATTTGCTGGCGACCCAACATGGGTAACCGAAGCAATTGGAGGAAACTTAGCCGATGGTCGTCATAAAGTAACAAAAACCTCGTTCCGTTTCTTGCAAACACTATACAATTTAGGCCCATCACCTGAGCCAAACCTTACTGTATTGTGGTCGCATAGCCTTCCAGAAGGATTTAAAGAATTCTGTGCAAAGGTTTCGATAGATACTTCATCTATTCAGTATGAAAATGACGATTTAATGCAAGAGAGTCGCCAGAGCGACGATTACGGAATTGCTTGTTGTGTATCTTACCAAGAAATTGGAAAGCAAATACAATTCTTTGGTGCACGATGCAACCTTGCAAAAACTTTGTTGCTTGCTATTAATGGAGGACGTTGCGAGTTAACAGGAAGACAAGTTATAGAAGGTATACCTGTATTGAAATCAGATGTACTTAACTTTGACGAAGTAATGACAAACTTCAACCTTGCAATGCGTGAAGTGAGCCGTGTGTATGCCGATACAATGAATATTATTCATTACATGCACGACAAATATTACTATGAGAAAGCTCAAATGGCACTTATAGATACTAATCCACATATTAATTTAGCTTATGGTGTTGCAGGATTGAGCATTGTTGCCGACTCTTTGTCTGCTATTAAATTTGCCAGTGTAACTCCAGTTCGTAACGAAGAAGGTCTTACAATAGACTTTAAAATTGAAGGTGATTTTCCATTTTACGGAAACGATGATGACCGTGTAGACAATTTTGCACGCGAAATACCTATCTATTTCAACTCGTTATTAAAAGAGCAACCCACTTATAAAAATGCTGAGCCAACGCTAAGCATCCTCACAATTACATCAAACGTGGTGTATGGTAAGAAAACAGGAGCAACTCCTGATGGTCGTGCCCTGGGAGTACCTTTTGCGCCAGGAGCTAACCCAATGCATGGTCGCGACTCTCATGGAGCATTAGCATCATTGAGTTCTGTGGCTAAGCTAGATTATAATAGTTCTATGGACGGTATTTCAAACACATTCTCTATTGTGCCAAAAACATTAGGTCCAACTGACGAGCAACGTCGTGAAAACCTTGTGAGCATTATGGATGGATATTTTGCTAAGAATGCTCATCACCTTAATGTAAACGTATTGGACCGTGAGATGCTACTTGATGCTATGGAGCGTCCTGAGGAGTATCCACAACTTACAATTCGTGTATCGGGATATGCTGTAAACTTTGTGAGATTAACTCGTGCACAGCAAATGGAGGTTATATCTAGAAGCTTTTTCGAAGCAATGTAG
>CAZBVD010000495.1:0-1550 GCA_964495235.1 uncultured Dysgonomonadaceae bacterium
AGTATATAAAGCACAGACGAAAGTTACAGGTGTAATTTTTTGTCTGTGCTTTTTTTGTGTCTATTGCTTAGTTTTTTCTTACTCCTTTGGTTGAAGATGTTTTAGGGTTTACATTTAAAATTTCGTTTTGGCTATAAAAATGTTTCAAACAGGTGAAATCTCAAGAAAACACCACGATGGATTTGAATTTTAAGACTTGTTTTTCCAATCCCACATGATCAGATTTGTTTTTTATGACTTGATTTTCTAATCCTATATGGTCAGATTTGACTTTTATGACATAATTGTTGAATCTTACACTGTCAGATTTGACTTCCATGCTTTGGTTGTTGAATATCTATACGTCAGATTTGACTTTCATGTTATAATTGTTGAATCCTAAATGAATAGATTTAAGTTTTAAGACATAGAATGTTGTTTTCTACGTATAAGGATTAGTTATGGGCATAATATACGATTAATCGTTATATTTTTTCTTCTTATATGTTTATCACACATTTAATTGCAAGAAGCATTTATTTAACAAGTAATTAATTTCAGGCAACTATGTTAAGTTTTAAGATTGTGTATATATCATATAAGTGTAGAAGATTTGTGATTTATAGATAGATGGGGGTTTAAGCTTTGAATAGTTAAACCTATTGTTGCTCAATGTTGTATTGAGCAACGATTATAGTGCCATCATTCTTTAATGTCAAAGTTATGTCATTTATTGAAAATCGTTACTATGTTTGTCAGTAACAAAGAATAGTTAATGGTTAAATTGTTATCTAATTTACCGACTTCTTTTTAATTATATTTTTCCACAGATAAAATATCGTTATATTTGTCATGTAAAACAATTAAAACCCTTTTGATTTAAAGATTTATCTTTAGGTGTGGTATAGAAACTGTTTTCTGTTTTTTTTATGCATAAAATTATTTCCACCACAGTAAAGTACTCTTGTAATAATAATGAAAGAATATTCTAAATTAGAATCTATTTATAATACTTATGTAGATGACCTATACTCCTATGGTGTCTATTTGGGGTTTGATAGCTACATTGTAATGGATGCAATACATGATGTCTTTTTTAATTTGTGTTCTAATAAAGAAGTTCTTCATAATGTTGAGAATATAAAGTTTTACCTTATCAGATCGCTCAAAAACAACTTGATAAATGTCCATAAATCTACAAAGAAAACTGTAAGTTTAAATTATGTAGAAGACCCTGAAGATAAATCTTTTAATGTTGAGGACGTGTTGATTAGTGAGGAGAAGGCTGCTAAAGTCAACAAAAACATTAACTCTATGTTGGATTCTCTTACTAATAAACAAAAGGAAATTATCTATCTTCGATATATTCTAGAGTACGACTACAATGATATTGCAGATCTTTTGAACATTACCCAAGGGTCGTGTCGAAAATTGGTGCACAAAGCAATACAACAACTTCGGAAAAAAGTGCAAGAATAATTATATAATTACTCTTCCTGTGACTGCCAAAAGTTAAAATTAAAAGATATTTCAAGAAAAAGGGAACAATAAATTTATGTTCTTGTCTTATT
>CAZBVD010000496.1:0-1549 GCA_964495235.1 uncultured Dysgonomonadaceae bacterium
TCATTGCCATATTCCCTCACAATATCCACCATCATGCCCAATTCTTTATCCTCGGTTTTCTCTACATAATCAATTAAGTCTTCGAGGTTGCTCATTTTCTTAATGAGCTTGTCTTTTATAAGGTGATGATTGTTGTTGCAAAGACTAAGCACATCGTATAGCGAAGCTCCATCGGCAGCATAAGTATAGGAGTTGATATTGCCCTCGAAATGGAGGCGCTTCACTTTTCGTTTTTCGGTAACATATTCTATGGCTTTAACTAGCAAACCCAGATTGGTGCGAGCAAGCACTGCTTTTGTTTTTATGTTGTTGCTGCGCCCCACTCCATCTATAGTGGTGGTTGTGGGTAAATCGATGTGTTTTTTCATCTCTATTACCTTTACTGCCAGGTTGGCAATGTCTTGATTGAACCTGAAACTTGTGGTGAGAGAGTAGGTTTTAAAGTTTACCATCTCTAGCGAATTTACGGCATAGCGCCAACTATAAATTTGCTGATGGGTGTCGCCAACAATTACTTTGGTAGCCTTTTGTTTCAGAAATACATCTAGCATAACCATCGATGCATCTTGCCCCTCATCAAATAGAATATAATCGAAAGAAAGTGTGGGATTGGAGAGTTGAAACTTCTTGAGATAAAAATCATGAGTAATTTCTATTTCACCTTTATCCATTTTGCTCATCAATATGCTTGCCTTTTGTTCTATATAGGGGTAGAAAGAGCTTACAAAGGCTCTTGCCTTTCGGTCGGTAATTGTAGAGAGGTAGTCTATCTCTTGCAGTTTCTTCTTATTGTTGTTGCAAAAATAAACCATCATCTTAAGGATGTGATTGGCAAGAATAAACTCAGTATATTTCTCTTTATTATTTTTTATACCCAGCAACTCAATAATTTCGTGGGCTTTATATCCGTTATGCCTTAGTTTGTAATGACTACCCTGATAGATGTGTTTGTATGCCAATGAATGGGCAGTTTCTACCGTAACATTACTCATGCGCTGGCTACTAAACTTTTTGATGGCTTCTTCTTTAACTGTTCTGTTAAACACCAAGTAAAGAATCTTGCAAGACCTTGGCCTTGCCTTTGCATACTCAATAATGGTGGTGGTCTTGCCCGATCCAGCAACAGCGTTAACTTTGATGTTGCCTGTAGAGTTGATGATGGCGTGTTGTTCGGGGGTTAGTTTCATTGGTTTATAGAGGGTTTAAAATGGTAGTTAGTTAAAAGAGAGTCATAAGTCGGAAAGAGTCGTAAGTCCGGAATAGTCATAAGTTGTAGTTAATTGAAAGTTTTGTATGGTTTTTACTTATAGCTAAAATTAGTCTTTGGCGCTAAGAGATTTTATGAATCCACGTATTATCCTGTTTATTTCCTCAGATTGTAATATTAACTTTCTTGATTACTCTTTACTTATATAATTCAATCTACAAGATAAATAGAGCATCTACTTCACTTCGTTGCACGATGACATTGAAATATTTAAGGATCTAATAAACTCTTTGTCACTAAATCTATCAAATCCTTCTGCAATATTATTAGAAATAGAAACTA
>CAZBVD010000497.1:0-1535 GCA_964495235.1 uncultured Dysgonomonadaceae bacterium
ATGCTATATCGGGTGCAAGACCTGGTGCACGAAGAGAAATTGTGGAGGCATACATCAAACGACTCAATAATCTTGAGCAACTGGCTCTTTCATATCCTGGTGTTCTTAAAACATACGCTATTCAAGCAGGTCGCGAACTAAGGGTTATTGTTGGTGCCGACAAGATTGATGATAAAGATACAGAAAGATTGTCAAATGAGATAGCGCATAAAATACAAACAGAAATGACTTATCCTGGTCAAGTAAAAGTGACAGTAATACGCGAAACGCGTGCTGTTAGTTTTGCAAAATAGTATTGAATGAATAATATTGCACTTGCATAATGCGAGTGAGTATATATAAAGAGAGAGTGACTATTTAAATTAATAGTCACCCTCTCTTTTTTTGTTGTTGTGAGATTGATTATAATCACCAGTAAAAGAGTGTATTTAACTATTGCTACAGCACATTGTGGCTAAGGCCCGCACTGTGCATATCTAAAAAGCAACACTACACCGTACTGGCCGTCACTAGCGGTGTTTGTATAATGTTTGGTCATCATCCATCTATTAAACGGATTCTTCTCTACGTTCAGAATGACAGGGGTGTTTGGTAATTTTTTATTCTTATTTCATATGGGCAGTGCGGACTAGAGCCGCAGTGCCCTTTTTACGTATATAACCTTTACATTACCGACCCTGCAAGGGTCAAATCATGAATAGCTCCGCATGCAATGCGAGGATTTGGTGAATAACGACACAGGAACCCTAAATGGGTTCAATTATATTTTCTGCTGATTTTCATGTTTTAATAGTTGAACCCCTCCAGGGTTCTTCCTCCTAACAATCATTTTACCACGGGTTTACACCCGTGGCTATTCATGTTTAACCACGTTGTGGTTTGGGCTGATAAAATCAACATTTGAGATATGTAATGTTGAAATAGTAAGAGATGTCATCCCTTCGGGATTGTGAGACCAGAGCCAGCTTGCCCGTTTGTATATAAAAAAAGAGAGGCATCTATTTAAATAGATACCCTCTCTCATCGTTATTTGCAAGCTTTTTAAAAGCTCTCATTTTATATTTCAACAAGTTGTTTATCTGCCTCTGCCACTTCTTGAAGTGCTGCGTGAACTGCTCTCATCTTTCTTTCTGCTAGTAGTGCTATTAGAGCTTCTGGCTGGTGACTGTCTTGCAGAGGTGTTGCTACCTTGCGATGCAGACGATGATCTTGTGTTTGTTCTTGCTGGGGAGCTCGTTGTAGCTGCATCCTGTCTTCTACTGCTTGAAGTAGAACTTCTATTAACAGTGCCTCTTGTAGAGCTATTGCTATTTGAAGTAGAGCTTCTGTTTACCGTACCTCTTGTAGTGCTAGTATTATTATTCTCTCTTTTTGTAGTACTTGATTCTCTAGTTGTTGTTCCAGTTCCAGTTCTACCTTGGTTAGTAGTAGTGCTTCTGTTTACAGTGCCTCTATTTGTTTCAGTGTTACTTCTGTTTACAGTGCCTCTGTTGTTTGTGCCAGTAGTCTGTTGTTCACTGCGGTTTGTACTGTTT
>CAZBVD010000498.1:0-1520 GCA_964495235.1 uncultured Dysgonomonadaceae bacterium
ATTTATTATCATATTGGGCCTGTCGCATATAATTTAACCCGCATTATTCATCACACTCTCTCTCTAAGTTTTGACCTATGATAATTGGTAAAAGTTGTCTATTTTTGTATTCCAATAAAAAAATGATAATATGAATATTGAAGTTGAGAGTATTGAGCATTTTGTTGCAATTACGAAACAATACAACCTTATAAAAAGTGTGGCATTTCAAGCCGTAGATTTAACACAGTACGAAGCTGTGATATTTGAAAAGGATTTTGAGGACTGTTTGTTCTTGGGCTGTAATATGTCTACAAAAGCACAGAAGAAATTGATAAAGACTGGCAACTTGGTCTTCCCTAAAATGAATTTGCCTTTTCAAGTGTATAGAAATAAACTCTATAGCCACACTAAATTGTATAACAATTTCTCTCATATCGATCCTTCAACTTATGAAAATACGGATGATTATCTTATTTATAAGTACTATGAGTTGAAGGGGAAAGCTGAGCCAACTAGCATAAAAGATTCATTGGCACAACGTTTGCACGACCATTCTATTACCGATTCGCTGTACGATTATCTTACTAAATGGGATAGTCACAGGGTTGTAGCTATTATGGGAGGACATAGTTTGAGTCGTGATTCTGCTGATTATAGAAGCATTGTTTTTATTTCTAAAGCATTGGCCGAGAAAGGACATTTGATGGTTTCTGGTGGAGGTCCTGGTGGCATGGAGGCTACTCACTTGGGAGCTTGGATGGCATACAGAAAAGAGAAAGAGATAGACGATGCCATTTCAATATTATCAAAAGCTCCATTGTATAGCGACGAGCTATGGTTGAGTTCAGCATTTGAAGTAATGGAAGCTTATCCACTGCAAACAAAGATTGAAAGTGTGGGTATTCCCACATGGTTTTATGGTCATGAACCTCCAACACCTTTTGCTACTCATATTGCAAAATATTTTGCCAATAGTGTAAGAGAAGAGGGTTTACTAGCAATTGCTAAGGGCGGAATTGTTTTTGCTCCGGGAAGTGCAGGAACTATACAAGAGATTTTTCAAGAAGCTGCACAAAATCATTATGCCACATTTGGAAACATTAGTCCAATGGTATTCCTCAATCGTAAATATTGGGAAGAGGATAAACCAGTGTATCCGTTGCTCAAGAAACTAGCAGAAGGGCATAAATATGGAGAGCTTTTAACAATATCGGATGAGGTTTCTGAAATTGTGGAGGCAATTTGTGATTTTACAGAACATTAAAAAAGAATAAGCAGATAAGGCGCTGCTTATAGGATTATCAAAAATAATATAGGCCAGTATCTTTTACTTTGTAAAGTTGATACTGGCCTATAACATGTACCTCAATATAACAGGGTTATTTCTATTTTGTGTTATCTTTAATTCTTCTAATCAACAACTTATACATTTTACGCACCTCTGGCTGTGGATGTGTGGTGCTTAAATAGTGCAGCTTATTGGATAGTTCCTCTAGTTCGTTTACAAGGAGCCGCACTGCATTGCTCTTTTTGTCATT
>CAZBVD010000499.1:0-1492 GCA_964495235.1 uncultured Dysgonomonadaceae bacterium
CGTTTGTGGGCGTTTGAAGATATGAAAGTAGCTATGGGAAATTCTGAGCTGAGCGCTGGTTCGTTGGCCAATGCGGTGGTACTACAATATACAACCATGTATGGAAATGATTGGCTTATAACACCTATGGAGCTCAAAGCTGGAATGGTTTCGGCTGTTAAGGGAATTATAGTTACCGATGTTTTCGGAAGCCGTTATTTTATTAATCGACCTGCAGGAGACGAAAGCTCTAAGTCCACCCGATATTCAAGCAAATGGGAAATGTTTACCGTTTCAAAAAAAGACGCTTACGAAAATTTGGATTTCACCACTGACGGACATTTGTTTTTCCCTCCATCATTGGCTCGAAATGAGGAAAGTAAGCCCATTGAAGAAATTCAATTCTTGAGAGACGAAATGGCAAATATGTTATGGGCTGTAGAGGTGAAGATAAATGATGGCTGTGGCCAAACACTTGATGGAGATAGTTTTGCGGCTGTAGTAAGTGACGAAATAGAATCACTTACACCTAAATACGGTGAAGCTGAAGAAACGGTAGCCGATTATTCCTATTTGTTCCAAAATAGTGTTCCCTTAAATTGGATTCCGTTTAGTCCTGTAAAATTTGAACCAGGCGAACCCAACGCTATACGCGAAATTCGTTTGCAACGTTCTACTATGCCTATTTTCATCAAAGATCGCTTTGTGCCTATACGTCCGTGTACAAACTTGATGCGTACAGGAATAAACGAAAACGATAAGGTAGAAAAGCATAAGTTTATTAACGAAGAAGAAATTCTTGCCGTTGGCACAAAAGTTATGCTTACCAATCAACGTACACGATGGTTTAACGGGAAAACTTTTAATTGGTTAGGTGCTAAAAAAGAAATAAGCAGAACACAGGCCAACAGCGGATTGTCGTTTGACGAATTGGTGGAAATTGTAGCTAAATCTGCATCGGAAGTAAACTTGACAAAGTAAGATAAAAAATAATTGTTTTTATATTAAAAATAAAGCGATAAAAAATTGGTTAATAGTGAATTAATATGTATAATTGTATTGCAAAGCTGCATCGAAAGCGAGTAAGAACGGAGTAAGTATTTCTTATTATTATTATTAAACGAAATAGCCCTTTTTAAGCACCGATACGTCGGATAAAGTGGGTGAAATAGTTTGAGAAATTATAAAATAGAGTGAATACAAAGGGATGAAAGGGAGTAGATGCTATACAGTGCTGGTAAAACAGTACAAATGGCAAGTCGATCGTGTAATCATTTGAGCATTAGTTTGTTTCAAATGTATCTGTGAGTATTAGGATTTGCGTAAGTAAATCGTAGACTTGTTCAGGTATCAATGAGAGTGTAAGTCATCATTGACAGGGGTTTAGTAAAATGCCGCAAGGTTCCCCCTCAAGTTGATTATGTAAGATGCTTATAACACTTCCTCGTACGCGAGGAAGTGTTTCTTGTTTTAATGAGACTGGGCTCACTATGTTTCGCAAAACTATGAAGTT
>CAZBVD010000500.1:0-1491 GCA_964495235.1 uncultured Dysgonomonadaceae bacterium
AAGGATAGCTTATATAGTATAGCACTTGAAAAAGTCTAATTCAAGTATTATTTTTCAGCGATGAAGAATAAACTTTATTAAATTCTATCGTAAATTGAGATTTCTTCAATTTTTTGAAATTTTTGAATTTATCAACAGATGCACAATTTCTATACTGTGTTATGCACAGCTAATGGATAAACTACCCTCGTTTGCACTGATTCTGTGGATAATTCAATGTTAAATTTCAATTTATTCTTTCAATTTACCACCACCTGTAGTATAATAAAAATGTTATTCGAGGTACACAGTTGTGTATCTCTCTATGTAAAATACATCTTCTTTGGTGATGAAATGTCGTCGGAAACTTTCTAGTAGCCTTGAAGATGTATTTTTTATGCTTTGCCCAATTTCTTTTATCAAGGGATTCCAGCATAAATACAGCTGCATCATAATATCTGCTACTTGGATTAATAGGTAATGGTTCTTCATTGCATTGCTGTTTCTACTGTTGATATGACAAATATTATATAGACCATTTTTTTGATTGTTAAATCCTTCGTTCTCTATCCTCCATCTGCCTCGACCAGCTATTATCATTTCTTCAAGGTTTCTTTCTGTGAGCTCTATACTGCTAATCCATTGAAACTTCGTGTTTTTCTCTTTACCATTCTCAATGTACTTATACTCATATTCAAATACATTCATCGTTTCCGTCTTGCCTGCAGTTTCTTCTACATGATTGACATAACTACCTATACCTTCTTCTTTCTTACAAAGTTTCTCTTTTTTTGTTTGACCTTCTTCTAAGCAAATCCAATCATAAATTTCCGCTACATTTTTCTGTCGAGTGTTTTTATGCGTAAATATGTATTCCCAGTTGTGCTCTCTACATAGTTTCATCATTGGCTCTGTCGTATACAACGCGTCCCCTTGTAGACATATCTTTAATCGTGGATATTCTCTCTTTAATCTATTAAGTAACCGCTTTGCTGCATTTGTCTCACAGTCTTGTTTTGATACGTCTTCTTTCTCATTTTCAATGAACTCCGTTCCAAGACTGATTACAATTTTATCACTTAATACCAGCTTTGCTTCCACTACTTTATGATAATATCTTTTTTCTATATTTCCATTTTCATCTTTTCTAGTTTCACTCAAGCAATTCTCGCAATGTCTTTCTTTAAAGTAGAATAGTCCTGTACCATCAAGTATTACTCGCCAGTACTTTCCAAGCAATCTGTTATGATAAAATTGTTTACCACGTATTAAACTATTTACCATTTGCCTTCTCAACTCTGATAAACATTCTGGAGATAGCCTCTCAAGATAATAGTTTAAAGTATCATAATGAGGCATTTCTTTAAGTTTCTTGTTCCCTGAAAGTATTCGCATAGTCTCTATACAAGTTTCTTCATTGAATTTTTCGTCCATCTGCCTCATACTTTTAATCGAACACACATTTTTCATTACTCCCATAAGAATTAAATCATTCTGGGTATATATTGAATA
>CAZBVD010000501.1:0-1491 GCA_964495235.1 uncultured Dysgonomonadaceae bacterium
AATCGGAGGGGTGAGTTTATCAAGAAACATAAATAACCTAAATTAAAACATTCAAAACATCAGCATTTAAATAAATTACTTTCACTCTTTTGACAAGAAAAAACTCTCTATTTCATCTAAAGAAGTATCTTTAAGAATGATTCGTTTGTTCTTATCCAACAAATAGATTGTTGGTAAGGCTTTGAGATTATAAATCCGCTTGTTTGTCAAAACCATTGCTTTGTCATAAGCATGTATCCAATTCTTTTGGGGCATAATTGACAAAGAGTCTTGCCAAAGAGGAATATTTGATTCTGGATAAATATTCAATACACAAAGCATTGTTCTACTAAAACTATTGAGAGAACAAACCTTTGCAAGCACTTCTGAATTATGTATTGCATTGGCAACAGGTAAACATTTACTGCAATCTGGAGTTGAAAAAAATAGAATCAAGTAATTACTTTTAAGTGCATGCATTCTCTTCCAATCACCATTCTCAAGCGTATAAACAAAATCAGCTGCTTTAGAACCAACTCTATTTTTATGAATCATCTCCTCTTGAAAATGATATTTATTAAAATCATCTTCAGATAAAACCTCTTGTTTAAGAATAGTTTCAAGTACAGGAATGTACAATTCTTCATTACGATAGGGAGAGTCTGCATTGTAATAATACTTTTCAAATAACGATGCAAAATGACCGTACATTGCACTATTTGTTTGAGCTTTTAAAAACAAATATTTAATAGACCTGCGAGCATGCTTAAAAGGAATAAAGTTTAAAACATGTATATAGTCAACAAAGGCTTGCTCAGTAATTTTTTGTTGATTGATAAGTGAGACATCGTCAAAAGGAAATTCTTCCCAGTAATGTTTAGATAGATAGATACCTCTTTCTTGACCATCTACAATTGACTCTGGTATTTTAGGCAATGGAAAATTTGGATTATGATTTTGAACCAAAATAGAATTCTCTAGTTCATCGAACGATGGGTTATGAACAAGATTAGACCTATGAAATCCACAGCTAGCAAAAATAAACAGCGCAAACAATATAAGAATAGGGGGAATAATATATATTTTCATAATTACTAATACTAAACGGTGAGAGGTGTCAAATAATTTTACACAGATAATAAACATCTGTTTAACTTATCTGCTAAATCAAAATACTAAAAAAGGAGCAAAATAAAGCATCAATTATCATAAGAATTAAATTGAAAACCTTACATACTACTACTCAGTTTTTTGCGACAACTTAAAAATACTCTTAAGACATGGCAAAAGTAAGAACTTAACTTCTCTTTACAAAAGTATTTAGTATGTATCTTTAGAGAGAATTAGTTAAATAATTGACTAATGAAAACTATTATCCATATACATAGCCCTATAAGTTTATCAAAAACATAGAATTAAATGAGTCTATGATTACTTGTTTAATTTGGTTATTGCTTTACAAGCATTAAAGTCATTTTTTTTCATTAGATTTGTAATTCAAATTATATACTA
>CAZBVD010000502.1:0-1485 GCA_964495235.1 uncultured Dysgonomonadaceae bacterium
GGCTTAGCTGAAATAGTAATTTAATTGTTTTCATGAGACTTGCTGTTTAGGTAGGTTTTTTAATGAACAAGGTTATAATTATAACATTTGGGAACAATAAATGTTTACAAATTATTGATGATTAAGGCTGTGAAGCTTGGTGAAAATTGAGAACACTATACTTATATTATTATAAGACGTATGATGATTAATCTGATATTGATTTTGATGATTAGATAGGAGAGGGAAGAATAAAAAAGCCCAAAAGCAAGATTTGCGAATGGGCTTTAAAAATTAAAAATTGTATTGATAACCTAAACAATAGCTTCTAAATAGCTTGCATAGCAATAACCTTCTACTCCATCATTAGTTTTAATGTACCACCAGTTATTGTTTGTCTTTTCTAAAAGGGTTAATGTTTCACCGCGTGCAACTTTACCCACAATATCTTCATCTGTGCCCGGAGCTTTGCGAATATTTAAACTGCTAGACTGGGTAATAACTCTCACCTTGCTTCCTTCTCTACTTTTTACTTTTATATTGAGTAGTACGTCATTACTTCTGAAGTGAGGGTCTATTTGCTTGTAAATATCCCACATTTTATCTTTAACATCACTATTTGGTACTTCTCCCGATATTTTTAAAACCTCACTTTCTGTGTCAATAGACAGATTGTATTGTTTTGCTATATTAATCAAAGCACTGTATTTTTCATATAGCTCCATGTTGGGTTATTTTATTGTTAGATTGTTTTCAACTTTTACTGGGTTTAAAGCAGCCATCTTCTCCATTATTATTTGTAAATCTTTCTCTTTTACTTCACCCGTTAATGTTATTACACCATCTTTTACTTCTGCCATTACAGTTTCATGATCTTTTAGTGCATCAGTTAATGCTTCTCTTAGTGTAGCATCTATTTGGGTGAAATCTGGTGCTGGAGGAATAATCATTATGTTATTTATAACATTTTCTATTCCTTTTACTCCTTTAATTGATGTCTCTAGGGAGTTTTTTGTAATTTCTTCTTCAACAGATCCGCTAAGAGTTGCAACTTTATCAACTACAGTAACATTAATATCAGCAGCATCTGGGTTAGTTGCTAATACTTCCATTGCCTTAATTTCAAGATCTGAATCTTTAACGTTGTTGCAAGCCACAAAAAACACCCCTAGCAACAGTACTAAGGATAACATAGACATACTTTTTTTTGCATTCATAATTCAAAAGTTTAAAATAAACATTGTATTAAAATCACTATTAAAACATATAAAAGCAATTAAAGTTTATTATTTTACTAAAATATTTTTGTATAAGTATGACAGTAAGGTGTTGACCCCTTGTGCTTATAATATTGTTGGTGATAGTCTTCGGCTTTCCAAAAATGGCTTGCTGGCTTTAGCGAGGTGGCAACTTTGTAGCCTTTATCTTTCAACAGATTTGTATATTTTTCGGCAATAGCTTTTTGCTCTTCATCTTTATAGAAAATAGCCGACAGGTATTGCGAGC
>CAZBVD010000503.1:0-1482 GCA_964495235.1 uncultured Dysgonomonadaceae bacterium
CCATTTAGCTCAATGCCTTTCTTATAGGTGATAATCATAGGTACTTTTGTTCCATCTTTTGACGTGTAGAACACTTGTTTACTCTCAAAATTATCGGCGTTGTATTCCATCTTAGGAGTCCAATATACTTCATAGTCTCCCTCTTGTGGATGAAACTTATAAATAGTTCCAGGAGTGCTATAGTTAGTAAATGAGAAGTACAATTCTTTGTCATCGTTTTTGCCACTAAAACCACCTGCACTGCCTATTCCAGGTAATTCTATTTCTCTTACTAGTTTTCCGTCATAATCGTATTGAAGCACTTTAGATACAGCATCAACAATATAATTTGCAAATATATATTCTGAGCCTGTAGATATGCTCAACACATTTTCTGTTTCTGGAATTAAATCTTTCCAGTTCTCTGGTGTTGGATTTGATGCATCAGTAGTTACCATGCGCTGATTTGGAGCATTATAGTTGGTAACTAAAAACAGTTTGCTTCCTTTGTTATCAGCCACATAAGTGTCTGTTACAATGTTGTCGTCAATAGTTATTATTTTACTATTTGGTTTTGTCAGGTCTTTAAGGAACAGTCTATTACCTGATGTTGATATTCCTCCAGAGATAATCAAATATTTGTCATCTTCTGTAACACTGCCACTTATATAGCGATATATCTCTTTCTCACCAAAGATAATTTTATCTTCTTTTTGTGGAGTTCCTAGCTTGTGATAATATAATTTATGCTGTTCTGTTTTTGCTGAAAGTTCACTTCCTTCGGGTTTGTCGTAGCTTGAGTAATAGAATCCATCATTTGCAACCCAAGATATACCACTAAATTTAATATCCACTAAAGTGTCTTCTAAAACTTCCTTAGTTTTTGCATCTATAATTATAATTTTTCTCCAGTCGCTACCACCTTCTGAGATAGAGTAAGCAACAATACTTCCATCTTTAGAGAAGCTAACCTGTCCAAGAGACGTTGTGCCATCTTCAGAGAATGTATTAGGGTCTAAAAAGAGTTCTTCCTCACCATCATCGCCTTTCTTGCGATACATTACATGTTGGTTCTGTAGGCCATCATTTTTGTAGTAATACGTATATTCTCCCTCTTTGAATGGAGCAGACAGTTTCTCGTAATTCCAAATTTCAGATAGTTGTTCTTTCAATGCATCTCTATAAGGTATTTGATTAAGATAATTGAAGGTAACTTTGTTTTCTTCTATCACCCAAGCTTCTGTCTCAGGACTTCTGTCATCCTCAAGCCAGCGATATGGGTCATCCACTTCTGTACCAAAAAAGGTATCTGTTACAATTTTCTTTTCCGTTTTAGGATACACAAGTTTTTCTTTTTTTTGTGTACATGAAAGCACCATAAGCCCTACTAATAAAGTTAAAAATGTTCTGATTTTCATAATTAATAAGCATTTTATTATTTAAAGGGTGAAATTACTCATTTTACTTCATATTTTTCTCATCAACAGAGAAATATGTTGCAAG
>CAZBVD010000504.1:0-1479 GCA_964495235.1 uncultured Dysgonomonadaceae bacterium
GTACTTGTCCTTTTTCGAGTTTGGCAATAATTTCTTTTTTCTGTTGTTCCAGTTCCTCTTCAATTAACGCTTTGTGCGAAACAACAACGTTTTTGTATTCAGGGTTAATCTTAACCACTTTAAATTCCATTGTCTTGCCTACAAAAACATCGTAGTCACGTATTGGTCTCACGTCAATTTGTGACCCTGGAAGGAACGCTTCAATACCAAACACATCTACAATCATACCACCTTTTGTGCGGCACTTGATGTATCCTGTAATGATTTCGTTGTTTTCGAGGGCTGCATTTACACGATCCCACGCACGTGAAGCACGAGCTTTCTTGTGAGATAGTATTAATTGCCCATTTCTATCTTCTTGGCTTTCAATATAAACTTCTACTTCGTCACCAGGCTTTAGCTCTGGATTATAGCGAAATTCGTTTAAAGAAATTACACCTTCGGATTTAAATCCGATGTTTACAAGAACTTCACGGCTGTTCATGCTAGCAACTGTACCCATAACAACTTCCTTGTCAGTAATACTACTTAAAGTTTGGTCGTAAGTTTCAGTTAGCTCTTGTTTTTCTTGTTTGCTGTAGGTTTCCCCTTGTGCGTATGCGTCCCAGTCAAAATCTTCGATGGGAGCAGCAGTTTTTAGTTGGTCACTCATTTGTTGATTAAAAAATGTAATTAATAAAGTTAGACATTATATTATCTGAAAAACGGTTGCAAAGATACTTTTTATTTTTGTATAAACCAACTCATTGCGAGATAACTTAGATATTACCACCCTCATTTACATATCTATACTTGCAATTGTTTGTTATTCATGACTGCTTCTGTTAAAAGCAGTATATTTTGTGTATGAATAAAAAAAGACTGTTTCATTTATTTAGAAACAGTCTCACTATATTATTGTATATAAATATAGAAGTTTATTTACTGTATTTTATAAAAGTAAACCATTTGAGACTTCGTCTCGAGTAGCTTTACCAGCTAATGTTTCTACAAGTTGCAATGCAAATTGCATAGCAAAAGCAGGCCCTTTACCAGTGATAATATTGCCATCTTTTGTAACGGCCTCATTGGTGATAGTAGCTTCTATAAGCTCAGCTTCAAATCCAGGGTAACATGTTGCGCGTTTGCCTTTCAACAAGCCCATGCTTCCTAGCACCATTGGTGCAGCACAAATAGCACCAACGTGTTTCTCTTTCTCAAATGCGGCCACTTGCTTCTTCACACCTTCGTGTTCTAGCAGGTTTTTTGCTCCAGGCATTCCGCCAGGTAATACAACCATATTGTAGTTAGTGAAATCTACATCTTCAAAAAGCATGTCAGCTACAACTGGAACATTGTGAGCCCCTTTCACTTGTTTTTCTTTTCCTATCGATACGCTAGTAACTGATATTTCGGCTCTGCGCAATACATCTATTATAGATATTGTTTCTATTTCTTCAAATCCTTCTGCTAAGAATACAATTACTTTTTTCATGTTAT
>CAZBVD010000505.1:0-1472 GCA_964495235.1 uncultured Dysgonomonadaceae bacterium
CGTCTTCTTCAATCGTTTGTTTGTATAACTCTTTTCGCCATGTGTCATGGAAGTACACTCGTGTGTTCGTTTGTTCACGTCTGAATACTGTTTCGGCTGCGTCTTCTGGATTGAACGATTGAGCTTTAATTAAATCGGTATGGATCTCTTGAACCGTACGTCCATATTCCATAATTCCACTCTTAAACGGTTTTAGTGGATTCTTTAAATCAGTTGTTGAAATAACTACTTTTCCAATACGATCCACTAGTTCAGATACGAACATATTCATTCGTTTTGGTGAACTTGTTACTGCTACTCCGAAATTATTTAAACCTGCAACTGTTCCGTCATAAACAGACGTAATGTCTGCAAAATCTGTTGAGTTTCGGATTGCGTTAATTAAAGTTTGTGTTCCATTTTCTTCGCTTAAACCTAAAGCGTTATATACATCATAAATTGTTACTTGTGCCATAATTATTCATTCCTTTTCTTTTAATATTCTGTTCCCAATAATTCATCTAAACTGATTGTCGCTTGTTTGTCTTCTTCTTGTTGAGTGCCTGCAACTTCGATTGTTCCTAAATTTTGTGCGTTCAACTGATTGTACATCTTTGCCATAGCGTCACGACTTTCGTTGAGTTGTGAAACATGTGTTTCTAAGTTTGTTTGCAATCCCTCAAATTCTTCAAGTCCTGCGTTATGTTGTTGACCTATTTCGTTGATAATCTCTACACGTCTGCTCTCGTCCAGTTCACCAGTCGATAGTTCGTCCAACATTTGTTTCATTTGTTCTCGTTCTAAAAAGCTCAAAATAGACACCTCTTTTCCCTTTGTATGTGTACAGTATAACATAGTTGTGAAATTTTAGCTATAAAACGCTTGCATTATTTATTGTTTTGTGATAACAAAAAACCCCTTAACTCTTTCGGAGTAAGGGGTAAAATAAGGTTTGTAAAGTGAGAAATAGTCGTGTGAGCATAGTCATTACCAATGACAGTACATATACAGGGTCTACTCAAAGACGGTTAATCCCATATATTCTACTTACATCAAACTAAGCACCTTACATCAATAGTATAACATAAATTACTTGTCTTTTCTAGGTAAACCATAATGTTCTCGTAAATCGTTTAATATGGGATCGTCTTCTGGTAAAGACTGCCAGTCTTCTTTAGAATGTAAGTCTAATGTTTGTAAGAGAAATTTTGCTTTTTCACTAAACCATGTACGATAAGATTCCGTTTTCTTTGTTTTATAATGGTGAAACACGTCTTCTATTTGAACGATCACTTTAAAAGAAGTAATCGGTTTTCCAGAAACATAACCTTTATACGTTTCTGGTTTAATGTTTAAGAGTTGACCTGTTTTTCGGTAACTCCATTCTTTTTGTTGTCTTAATTGTTCAAATTTATGGATCATCTGTTTACTCCTTATATGTTTGGTCTTTTAATGGTAAACTCACCGTCTGTTAACATCACTCCACCGTTAAC
>CAZBVD010000506.1:0-1469 GCA_964495235.1 uncultured Dysgonomonadaceae bacterium
TCTAAAAGCGGGTGCAAAGATATATTCTTTTTATATACCGTCCAAACACTTTCATGAATAATTTACGTCATTTTTACACTTAAGTCTTTCGATAAGCACTTATAACTCACATTATCAATTAAATAAACTCGTTAAATATTTCTGTTTTATTTCCATGCTTCCTTCATATAATTCATTCAACACATCAAAAACAATGATATTTGCCAATTTATACTTACATTGCACTCTCAAATTAAAAACAACTAAATAAGTATACCCCTTATTACATTAATAAAAGACAGATAATATGAACGGTGTTATTAAAATAGCTAAGAGATTTCTGCCTCCATACAAGAGGTACATTATATTGAACCTTGTATTTAATATAGTGAATGCTTTATTAAATGTGTTTTCGTTCGCTTTAATCATACCTATATTACAAATACTATTTAAAGCAACTCCTGAATCTTATGATTTTATTGATTGGAACACACCAGACATTTCATTTTTGGATGCAATGAAAAACAATGGATATTGGTATATTGGCGAATTAATTAATACACATGGTCCGGGATTTGTTCTTTTCACATTAGCTGTAGTATTAATATTAATGACAGCATTGAAAACTGGGGCTGCTTTTTTGAGCACCTATTATGTTGTACCAATCCGCACTGGTGTAGTAAAAGATATTAGAGACAATATAAATGACAAAATACTTGAGCTTCCTATTGCTTTTTTCTCAGAAGAAAGAAAGGGTGATATATTGGCACGCATGTCGGGTGATGTAAACGAAGTGGAAAACTCAGTGATGAGCTCCCTTGAAATGATGCTTAAAAACCCAATAATGATTGTTGTGTTTTTAACTACAATGCTTATTATAAGTTGGGAGCTTACATTATTTGTTTTTGTGCTACTTCCTATAATGGGCTATATAATGGGAACTGTTGGCAAAAAACTTAAAAGAAGTTCATTTGAAGCTCAAAACAAATGGGGAGAGCTTATGTCTCAAATTGAAGAGACATTAGGTGGGCTGCGTATTATTAAGGCTTTTAATGCAGAACAAAAAATATCGGACAGATTCCATAAGGGAAGTGATGAATTTAGACAAATGTCAAACCGAATAGCTCGTCGTCAATATTTAGCGCATCCAATGAGTGAGCTATTAGGTACAATAACAATAGCTATAGTATTATGGTTTGGAGGTTCATTAATTCTCAAAGGCAACTCTTTGCTCGATGCTTCAGTATTTATTTATTATCTCACAATCTTTTATCTAATTATAAATCCAGCTAAAGATTTAACAAAAGCTTCATATGCTATTCAAAAGGGATTAGCATCAATGGATCGCATTGATAAAATACTTGATGCTGACAACAGTATTGTAGAAAAAAAGAACCCTAAAAAAATACACTTCCAAAACAACATTGAGTTTAAGGACGTTTGGTTTAAATATCAAAATGATTGGGTTATAAAAGGGATGAATTTAAAAA
>CAZBVD010000507.1:0-1465 GCA_964495235.1 uncultured Dysgonomonadaceae bacterium
GCTCTGCCAATGGTTATCCATCCGAACCCGATATAAAAGGACTGTTTGCCGATTTTGATACAACCAGTTCGCGATTGGGCAATACGGTTGAAAGCAAAAACGACCGCCTAGCCAAAATCTTAAAAGGTATAGAAGCATTGGATTTTGGAAATTTCGAAGACAATCAGATCGACCTTTTTGGTGATGCTTATGAATTTCTGATTTCAAACTATGCAGCCAATGCCGGAAAATCGGGAGGTGAGTTTTTTACGCCACAAACCATCTCCAAACTCATTGCGCAATTGGCTATGCACGGACAAACTTCGGTGAATAAGATATATGACCCTGCAGCAGGTTCAGGCTCTTTACTTTTACAAGCCAAAAAGCATTTCGACAACCATATTATCGAAGAGGGTTTCTTTGGTCAGGAAATAAATCATACCACCTATAACTTGGCGCGTATGAACATGTTTTTGCACAACGTAAACTACGACAAGTTTAATATAGTGCTAGGCGACACACTCATAAATCCGCAATTGGGCGATGCTAAACCCTTTGATGCCATTGTGTCTAATCCGCCCTATTCCATTAAATGGATAGGAAGCGACGACCCTACTCTTATAAACGACGATAGATTTGCACCTGCCGGTGTGCTAGCTCCTAAATCAAAAGCCGATTTTGCCTTTGTGTTGCACTCCTTAAGCTATCTTTCAAGCAAAGGAAGGGCAGCAATTGTTTGTTTCCCCGGTATTTTTTATCGTGGTGGTGCCGAACAAAAAATAAGAAAGTACTTAGTAGATAACAACTTTGTAGAAACTGTAATCTCTGTAGCGCCCAATCTATTTTACGGGACAACTATAGCCGTAAATATTCTGGTGCTCTCTAAAAGTAAGACCCACAACACCACGCAGTTTATAGATGCCAGTGGCGAAGGATTTTTCAAAAAAGCAACCAACACCAATGTGTTAACCGACAAACACATTGATAAGATTATGAAGCTATTTGCCAGCAAAAAAGATGTAGATCACATAGCAATCTCAGTTGACAATGACAAAATTGCGGAAAACGATTATAACCTATCTGTTACTTCTTATGTAGAGGCGAAGGATACGCGTGAGGTGATTGATATTGTGGAGCTAAATGCTGAGATTTCTAAAACTGTGGAGAAAATTGATAGGCTGAGAGCTGATATTGATTTGATTGTAAAGGAGATTGAAGGATGAGCAAAATTATATTATACACCACGGATGATGGTTTAACAAAAATCAATGTTAAACTAGAAGATGAGACTGTATGGCTTTCGCAACAACAAATGGCAGAGCTTTATCAATCATCAAGAACCAATGTGGTTGAACACATTAAAAACATCTATAATGAAGGTGAATTAGACAAAGATTCAACCTGTCGGAATATCCGACAAGTTCGATTAGAGGGCAATCGAGAAGTACAAAGAGAAATACCTTTTTATAACCTTGATATGATTATT
>CAZBVD010000508.1:0-1463 GCA_964495235.1 uncultured Dysgonomonadaceae bacterium
GCTCTACCCGAATTGGTTACATTTCTTACAGAAACTGTTCTTCCAGTTGAGCGTTCTACATCTCTAGTACTTGGTCCACTATAGTAAGTATTGTTGTTATATATATTGGTGTTGTTTATTATAGTTGTTTGCTGATAATAATTTCTGTTTCCTCTGTTGTAATATCTGTGCATATTGTTATGATACATATATCTTTGAGGCAAGAAAGTCCAATGCGACCAAGGTATATTTATATTCACGTTTACACGCATTCTAGGTCCTAAAGGAGCCCAACCATAATATCCACCACCACTTCTCCAACTAACCCAAGCAGGTGCCCACTCGTATCCTGGAATCCACGCCCAACCCAAGAAGTCGTCGTGAAACCAACGTCCGTAATGGAAAGGAGCCCAACCCCAAGAGTAGTTAGATACCCATGTGTTTCCGTAATTGGTCATTGTCCAATATCCATCAGTAGCGTAAGGTTGGAAGTTTCTATTTACGTGAGGTATCCACACATATCCATAATCATAATCTTCAACCCACTGTCCGTAAGGCGAAAGCTCATCGTAGAAAGTTTGGAAACTTATCTGTGAACTACCTTGTGCTGTAACCATTCTTTTTTCTGTATAGCATGATGTTAATCCTATTAACAACATTATAATACTAAATCTCATTATTGCTTTCATATCTATGGGGTTTTAAGTGGTTTATTTATTTCGTTTAATCTATTGACCAAATTATATAGGAATGGTTTAACAATTAGGCAAATTGTTTTTGGGAGGAGGGAGTGAATAAGAGAGCGTGTCTAAAAATGATTTTTTTGGACACGCTGATTTGATGAGGTTGTTTTACTATTGTACTTAAACAAGCTATAATATTTCTTTGATATTTTTCTTTATTTGCACAATTCTGGAAACTTGCCAAGCTATCATTCATTTAAGATTACAGATATTCCCCTTCCGTGAATCGTGAATGAAGGATAATCATCCAAATTTGTATTTGGAATGTATGCGTTATAATATTCTTTTTCCATAAGATGATATTTTTCAATTCCGTATCTTCTTGTACTTTTACCAAATTGCTGCAAGAAATTGCCTACTTTTTCTTGTAACCATGAATTCATAAGAAACTCGTTTAGTTCTTGATGCTTGATAGCTTTATTACCAAATTGATTTTCGTAGCTCTGCGAAAGCTCATCTGTTAAATCCTTGTAGAATATGGGTGGTGCAAAATAAAGTGAATTGAGGTTGTTTAAATTAAAGTCTTGAGCAATTAAAGGTAAACAGTCATTTATCTTGTCTAATGCTTTCGTAAATAATATTGGCTTGTAATGCATAGTCCTAATTGATACAGAGCTATCACCTGCTTGTTCCTCCACTCCAATCATAAAATCAAGAGTGTCTTTGTCGGTAACCCAACAATATTTTATAGACTTAGAGAAGAATGCAAATTCGTCTGATTTATCAATTTCATTTTCAATT
>CAZBVD010000509.1:0-1451 GCA_964495235.1 uncultured Dysgonomonadaceae bacterium
GCATCTTCTACGCGATCTTTTTTCTCTTTCATTTCCACTTCAGATGCTGCTCCTACATATAGTACAGCTACTCCACCGGCAAGTTTAGCAAGACGCTCTTGCAGTTTTTCACGGTCATAATCAGAAGTTGTGCTTTCTATTTGTGCACGTATTTGAGCAACTCTCTTGTCAATACCGTCTTTTTCTCCAGAACCATTTACAATAGTAGTATTGTCTTTGTCAATGGTTACTTTTTCTGCGCTACCTAGCATATCAAGTGTTGCACTTTCTAGAGCAAGACCTTTTTCTTCAGAAATAACTACACCACCAGTAAGAATAGCTATGTCTTCTAACATCTCTTTTCTTCTGTCGCCAAATCCTGGAGCTTTTACTGCTGCAATCTTCAACGAACCACGTAGGCGGTTTACTACCAATGTAGTTAATGCTTCAGAATCAATGTCTTCTGCAATAATTAATAGAGGCTTGCCTGTTTCTACAGCTTTTTCCAAAATTGGAAGCATATCTTTTAGTGTAGATATTTTCTTGTCGTGGATAAGAATTAATGGGCTTTCAAACTGAACTTCCATCTTCTCTGTATTGGTAACAAAGTAAGGAGAGATATAACCACGGTCGAATTGCATACCTTCAACAACGTCAACATAAGTATCGGTTCCTTTTGCTTCTTCTACTGTGATAACACCTTCTTTGCTCACTTTCTCCATAGCTTCAGCAATGAGGCGACCAATAGTTTCGTCACCATTAGCAGAAATTTTTGCAATGTTCTCAATTCTCTTAAGGTCTTCGCCAACTTCTGTTGATTGTGAACGAATGCTTTCAACCACTTTTAGTACTGCTTTATCAATTCCACGTTTCAAATCCATTGGATTAGCACCAGCGGTTACGTTTTTAAGACCCACACCAATAATAGATTGAGCCAAAACAGTTGCTGTAGTTGTTCCATCACCAGCATCGTCGTTAGTTTTTGAAGCAACTTCTTTCACAAGCTGAGCACCCATGTTTTGGAATTTGTTTTCCAATTCAATCTCTCTTGCTACAGTTACTCCGTCTTTTGTTATCTGAGGAGCACCATATGGTTTGTCAATAATTACATTACGACCTTTAGGTCCTAAAGTTACTTTTACTGCATTTGCCAACGCGTCAACCCCTTGTTTTAAAAGGTCGCGTGCTTCCATCTCAAATTTAATATCTTTTGCCATAATATATTCTATGTTTTATTGGTTTAATTTCTTATTCGTAAATTGCTAAAATGTCAGATTGGCGCATAATTAGTAAAGTTTCGCCACCTACTTCTACTTCAGTACCTGCATACTTACCGTAAAGTACAGTGTCGCCCTTTTTAACGATCATTTTCTCGTCTTTAGTTCCGTCGCCTGTTGCTATTACTTCGCCTTTCAATGGTTTTTCTTTAGCTGTATCTGGTATTATAATACCACTCACTGTTTTTTCTTCTG
>CAZBVD010000510.1:0-1450 GCA_964495235.1 uncultured Dysgonomonadaceae bacterium
GGTTAGCGGAGTTATTGTCCCATGAATCTAGAAGAGTTATTCTTGAAGAAATGGGAATGCAAGGGGTAAAAAACCTACGAGATACAACTCCTAGAAATACAGGAATTACAGCTAATAGTTGGAAATGGAATACCACATTAGGTATTGGTCAATCCGAAGTATCATGGTCTAACAGTGCCCACCCTCATATTAGTGGAAGTCTAGTTAGAATGCTTTATTATGGTTATAGCAATAGGACCGGTGGATACATACCCCCTAGAGATTTCATATCTCCAGCTATAGACCCAGTATTCAGTCAAGCTTCTAAAAGGATAGAGGAGTCGATGAAGAATGGCTAGAAGACCTGTAGATGAGAAAATAATCAGATTAAAGATGGATAATAGTGATCTAGAGGATAAAGCTTCTAAATCGGTTGCTCTTATAACTAAATTAAAAGATACCTTAAATAAAATACCAGGAGTCAATATAGGAAAAGTAGGAGACAGTCTTGGTAAAATTGGTTCTGAAGCTGGGAAATCTAGAGTAGGACTAGCAGCAGTAGCCGACAGTGTGGACCAGATAGCTGATCGATTCAGTACCATGGGAATTGTGGGAACTGAAGTGCTACGAAGAGTTACTAATACGGGATTAGACATGATAGGTAACTTAGCTAAAAAAGCATGGAACCAAACAGTAACTGCAGGTAAGCGAAGAGCTAAAAACATAGAACAAGCAGCATTCCAGTTTAAAGGTTTAGGTATGGATGTTGAGAAAGCTATGGCAGCAGCTAACTATGCGACTACAGGAACTACTTTCGGTCTAGATGAGGCTGCTTTGGCGGCAAGTGCTTTAGGAGCATCAGGAGTTGAAGCCGGAGATGATATGGCTACAGCTCTAAGATCTATCTCGGGTGTAGCGGCAATGACTAACAGTTCTTACTCAGATACGGCAAGGATATTTACAACTGTAGCCGGTCAGGGTAGACTAATGTCAGACCAGTTAAATCAGTTTGCAAGTAGAGGTTTGAACGTAGCCGCTATGATGGCTAAAGAGTTCGGAATTACCGAGACTCAACTTAGACAAATGGTTACCGAAGGTAAAGTTAGTTTCACTGACTTCTATCAGACAATGGATAAGTTATTTGGGGAACACGCTATTAGTAACCGAGAGACATTTGATGGTGCTATGGCAGCTATGAAATCTTCGTTCACTCGAATCGGTGAGACGTTATGGGTTCCAATACTAACCCATTCAAGAGAATCACTATTAGCTATAATGGGTTTCTTTAACGAACTACACAACGGTTTAAAACCTATAGTCGCTGACTTAGAGCCCTATATTGAGAAATTCTTTAGATCGTTTGATAAGTTCTTAGAAGGAATAGATCTTAGTAATTTCGCCCCTACTTTACTCGCGCTATATAATGGACTTAAAAACATAGCAACGGCAGTAGGTAGGATAGTAGGTCCAA
>CAZBVD010000511.1:0-1449 GCA_964495235.1 uncultured Dysgonomonadaceae bacterium
TGCGCACGTGCATAGTCACGTGCCATTGTTAAGAAGCGTGCCATGTGTTCTAGCTCACGCTTCATATTTGTGTTTAATAGGGTCATATAGCCTTCGCGACCTCCCCAAAACACATATCCCTCGCCTCCTAAAGCAATAGTAGCATCAATAGCATTCTTAACTTGTGTGCCTGCATGCGCCAAAGTTGCAAAATCTGGATTAGTAGAAGCACCATTCATATATCTTGGATGACTAAACACGTTGGCTGTTCCCCACAATAGTTTAACACCCGATTCTTGTTGTTTCGCTTTTGCATACTCAACAATGTTTTGCATATTTTTCTCATACTCGGCAATTGAATTTCCTGGGCTCACCAAATCCACATCGTGAAAGCAGTAGTAAGGAGTGCCTAGTTTTGTGAAAAACTCAAAAGCGGCATCCATTTTGTTTTTACCTGCTTCTATTGCATCCTTTGCTCCCACCCAAGGAAACAGACGAGTGCCTGGTCCAAATGGGTCTCCTCCTGCTTCGCAGAAACTATGCCAATAGGCAGTGGCAAATCGTAAATGATCTTTCATAGACTTGCCATCTATCATTTGCTCAGGATTATACCATTTAAAAGCTAGTGGGTTTTTAGATTCACGGCCTTCATACTCAATTTTTCCTATACCAGGAAAATACTCTTTGTTACCTAATGTAATACTCATAATAAGTTATTGTTATATGTTAGAATTCTAGTTTGTTTTTCCACTCTTCGTATACTTCTAAAACTTTCTTTTGATCATTGTTGGGTGTTATTTGTTCTAGGCATGTAAGCTGAGAGAAAGCTTCAGATGGAGAGCTGTATAGCCCCGCACCAATAGCTGCACCACGCGCTGCACCCAATGCACCATCTGTATCATAGAGCTCAATTTTAGCGTCAATTACGTTTGACATGGTTTGTGTAAACAGTGGGCTTAGAAACATGTTAGTCTTTCCTGCACGTACAATTTTTGCTTCTATCCCCATATTGCGCATGATATCCACCCCATACCTAAAGCTATATGCTATACCTTCTTGCGCAGCGCGCAACACATGTGTTTGATTGTGAATATTGAAGTTTAAGCCTTTTATTTCCGCTCCAGGGTTAGCATTTCCTAAAACCCTTTCTGCACCATTGCCAAATGGATATATAAGCAGCCCATCTGTTCCAACAGGAGCTTTCAAAGCGACATCGTTCATTTCAGGGTAACTCATCCCAATAGATACATTCCTTCGCAGCCATGAGTTTAGAATGCCTGTTCCATTAATACAGAGCAACACACCCAATCGGTTTTGCTCATGTGTGTGATTCACATGTGCAAAGGTATTCACACGCGACTGTTTGTCGGGCAAAGCTTTGTCGCCTATACCATATACAACCCCTGATGTTCCTCCGTTGGCTGCTACCTCTCCAGGTTCTAAGACGTTAAGAGAAAAAGCGTTGTTAGG
>CAZBVD010000512.1:0-1447 GCA_964495235.1 uncultured Dysgonomonadaceae bacterium
AATATTTTGGTTTATGATCATATGGTGTTGCTTCTCTAAACTGTTGTTTAAGCCATATTGTATTTGGATTAGAAGTAACGCCGAAATGTTCTATCTTTCTAGTATCATGATTAATAACTATAAGTACATAAAGAAGTTTAAAAGTAAGTGTTGGAACTACGAAAAAATCCATTGCCCAAATATCTTTATGATTCTTTAGAAAGGTTTTCCAAGATTGTATTTGTTTTTTTGTTGGTGGTTTTCTATTGTTTGCACCAATTATTTCTCTAATCTTGTTGCCAGAAGGAACACCAGTATAGTTCATATTTAAAAGCATTTCTCTGATTTTTTCTGCACTAAGTAGTGGGTTTTCAGAATGAATAGATCTGATAAGAGCTTTCACTTTATCAGATAATTTTGGCCTGCCAACAGGTTTAGATTTTCTCCACCAATGTTTTTTAAAGGCTGTTTCATGCCAATTGATTACTGTATTTGATGTTGTTAGCTTTGGAAGCAATTCCCATAATTCGTAATATTTAGACATTAGAACCCAAAACTGTTTATATACGATACTAGTTCTAGCTTTAGGTAAATTTTTCTTTTCAATTTGTTCCTTATAATAAGCAAGTTGCATTCTTAATGCTACTATTTCATAATCTTTATGTTTATCTGTTTTTAGCTTAGTACCAATAAACCAGAATATGATTAGTAACCATTCTTTTAAATAACTAATAAATGATTTTATGATTTTCAACTTATATAATCCCCCTTCATATATTAGAATTGTTGTATATAATTCTAACAAACCCAATAAATGGAGTCAAATTCAAATATAAAATAATGATTTGGAGAATATAAAAAGTCTGATATAATAAAAATAAGGAGAAGATTTGAAAATATTTTTTAAGGCTAATCAAATAGATAGTTTGTTTATACTGGAGGAAATATATGGAAGAAATTAAAATTGGAAATAAGTTATGTATGATTTGTATGGAAGAACATGAAGTCAATATTATAGAAATGACAGATATAGAAATATTTAAAGATGAAGAGGTTACTTTTAAAGCTACCTATCAATACTGCTCTATAACAGATGGATTACTTGAAACTGAAGAAATGATAAGAGCTAATAATTTGGCAATGAAGGATTCTTATAGAGAAAAGATGAATTTATTAACATCTAATGATATTATAAGAATTAGAGAAAAATATGGTTTAAGTCAAAAGGAATTATCTAAAAAACTTAATTGGGAGCAAGAAGTGATAACTAGATATGAAAATCATCAAGTTCAAGATCGTGAAGATGACAATATATTAAGAAGGATTGAGTCTGATACTAAATGTTTTTTAGAATAATGTTATAAGTAAAAATAGAAATTTATAAAATAGAAGTAAAAAGTAGCCCTCTACATGGAACAGGAGTATGGAGTGGAAGTTTAGCTGCATCGTTATTAGACATGAGATTTAA
>CAZBVD010000513.1:0-1443 GCA_964495235.1 uncultured Dysgonomonadaceae bacterium
AAATAAAATGACAAGTTCTAATGACAAGCATATTGTTTACGCTCCTGTTACAATAGATTTTGTTACTGTAAGTGTTGAGTTTTGCTCATTCTTAGAGAAAATGGAGGTTACATCACGAAAAGAGTGGGCAAATACAATCTTGCGTATTCTTCCGTTGCTCTATGTGAAAGCAACTCTTTTGCCTTCAGTGGAGACTTTAAATGATGAAACTTCTGAAATCTTTGTAAACGAGCAGGATTATATGCTTATATCAAATCATGTAGCCTCAATATTAGGTGAAGAGGATGTCTATTTAGATGTTTTTGTAGATGATATGAAATATAGCGATAGACCTGTATCATCTTTTGTATCTGAGGATATTGCCGATATTTATCAAGACATTCGAAATTTTGTTTCAGTTTATCAGCATGGTTTAGAGGAGTCTATGATATATGCTCTTAAAGATATTACAGAGAA
Source organism: uncultured Dysgonomonadaceae bacterium (assembly GCA_964495235.1). Classification (GTDB taxonomy): domain Bacteria; phylum Bacteroidota; class Bacteroidia; order Bacteroidales; family Dysgonomonadaceae; genus UBA2632. The sequence continues at coordinate 457 of CAZBVD010000513.1, forward strand.
TTTTCGTTTGTATTGGGGGCAGAAACTTGTAAATGTATTGCGGCCATTGCACACATTAGTTTATAAGCCTCTCGACGAAATTAACCTAGATCATACTATAGGAGAGGAGGATACTCCGTGGGTTTAAGGATATCAAAAGAGGTAGTGCGTGATTTGTCCATCGAAACTTTTAAAGGAGAAATAATTGTAATTGACAAAGTTGAGGATGTACCTGAGGCAGTATCTTATCTCAAGCATTTTAAAGTAATTGGGTTTGATACTGAAACAAAACCTGTTTTTCGTAAGAATGCTTCAAACAAAGTGGCCCTTATGCAGTTGTCAACATTAGACAAGTGTTTTCTGTTTAGACTCAATCTTATTCAGTATCCTGACGACTTAGATAGTTTAATTTGTAGCCCTGATGTTACGAAGGTGGGTTTATCGTTGCGTGACGACTTTGCTGCATTGAGAGGAAGATCAGACTGTCCCCCTCAAAACTTTATAGATTTACAACAGTTTGTAAAGCATTATGGCATCAAGGACATGAGTTTGCAGAAAATTTATGCCATACTGTTCAATAAAAAAATATCTAAAACCCAACGTCTGTCAAACTGGGAAGCTAAAACACTAAAGGAGTCTCAGAAAATGTATGCAGCAATAGATGCATGGGCATGTCTCAAGATATATAATTACCTAATCGAAAACGGAGCACCCGTAAAAGCAGAATAGATATAATAATTTAGTACCTGTTCTTTCAAACATCAATCAAATTAAATAATTAAGCATGAATCAGTATAAAAAAATTAGTTTAAAACCTAAAAAGGACGAATCGTTAAAGCGTTTCCATCCCTGGGTGTTTTCAGGAGCCATTGCATCTTTGCCCGATAATATAGATGAAGGCGATGTTGTAGATGTTTATTCTCACGACAACACTTTTCTAGGAGTAGGGCATTACCAAATAGGCACAATTGCTGTTAGAATTCTTTCTTTTCAAGAAAGAGAGATTGA
>CAZBVD010000514.1:0-1434 GCA_964495235.1 uncultured Dysgonomonadaceae bacterium
TTCATCCATTGTCACTAAAACTACCTTCATACGAGCTTTATGAACAAGGAAGTCAAATAAGAAGATCTGCAGATTCTATCGTGTCAAATATAGTAGAAGGTTATGGTCGTAGAGTTTATAAAGCGGAATATATTAGGTTTCTTATTTTTGCACATAGTAGCACAGACGAAACTATTAACCATATAATCAAACTTAAAACCTTGTATCCAAATTTTAAATATGAATTCCAACAATTAGAAGATGAATATAATATTTTAGGAGCCAAAATAAACAGATATATTGATTATGTTAGACAAAATTGGAAATAACTCACACCCCGCACCTCGTTTCCCACGTTGCACGTACTCCCCCTGTTATTTGCATCTCGCATTGCGAAACATCGTACAACATACCCCGTACCCCGTACCCCGTACCCCGAACCTCGCAACCCGCACCACTATTCACTATTTACTTATCCCAACTAACAATTCATAATTGAAGTATCCCTATGAACATAATTAAAACATCAATCTCTGACGTAATAATCTTAGAACCTCCTGTATTCGGTGACCATCGTGGTTACTTCATGGAGTTATTTTCAGAAAGATGGTTCACAGAGAACGTCCACAATACCCACTTTGTGCAAGACAACGAGTCAAAATCAACCTACGGAGTGTTGCGCGGACTACATTTTCAGCGTCCTCCTCATGCACAAGCAAAATTGATGCGTGTGGTACAAGGCTGCATCCTAGATGTAGCAGTTGATATTCGCAAAAACTCGCCCACCTTTGGTCAACATGTAGCAGTGGAATTGTCAAGCGACAATAAACGCCAAATCTTCATCCCACGCGGATTTGCCCATGGCTTTGCAGTATTGTCTCCAAAGGCCATCATCAATTATAAATGCGACAATTACTACCATCCCCAATCCGAAGACTCTATCCTTTGGAGCGACCCACAACTCAATATCAATTGGCAACTTCCTGCCGATAAAATTGTATTGTCAGACAAGGATAAGGTGGGGAGGTTGTTGAGCGAGATTGACCCATTTATTTGATTTTAATGAGTACGAGGTTCGGGGTGCGTGCACGGGATACGAGGTGCGTGAAGTAATGGAAAAAGAAATTCGGGAATAGGGAATAGGGAATAGGAAATAGAGAATAGGGACTAGGAAATAGGGATTAGGGAACAGGGGTTAGGGAGTAGGGACTCGGAACTCGAGAATAGGGATTAGGAAATGCATTATAGGCCTTATTGGCCATGTATTTAATGATGGCATGATGCTTGAAATATAGTGATGTTATTGTATGGGCTAATTGCATTTGCACTCCTGGGAGGTGCGAAGCTCCCGCTTCGCACGTACAAAGATATAAAGGTGCAGCAGGAGCTACACCAGCCCTAGGTACTTCTTGCGCCCTTTCAGGGCTTTTGGTGGTGTTGTAACCGTTTCGTAGG
>CAZBVD010000515.1:0-1422 GCA_964495235.1 uncultured Dysgonomonadaceae bacterium
TGTGGTAACCATCATCTCGTTTGGTGACAATATTGAGACCTAAGTTTATTTTTGCATTCGGGAAACAGATCATATCATCTTTTTTGAAGGACAAACTTACATAAAAATCTTTAAAGTATGAAGCAAAACAACTGTCAGTAGCATTAAAAAGATAAAAAGGTAACTTTTCTTCTTTTTGCCCCACCAATACCAATTAAACCTCTAAAAAACAACCCTATAATCAATTATCAGCAAACTACTTATAAAAGTTTAATTCTGTACAAAGCAAACTATTTTTTTTATTTAAAGAACAAGACTCACTTTTCACTTTGCTTTAGCACGTAGCCTATTTCTATATCTGTCAATCACTTACAAAAGCTCTTTATAACAATTTTAGTCCTGTTTCATATTGTAAAGGTAGTAATTGTAAAGATAGTTAAAACTAAGGAAACTAATTATGTGTTTTGAGTTTTCTTGTTACCTTTGTCGCTTATAAAAATTAAAATATGGAATTAAAAGATAGAATTATTCTTCAAGCTGGCGAACTTTTTATGAAACATGGCATAAAAAGGATATCTATGGATGAGATTGCTTCGAGGTTGGGTATTTCGAAACGAACTATATACCAAAACTTTAAAGATAAAGAAGATCTGCTATTACATTATATACGGCACTTGGAGACAATGAAGACAGAATATATTAAAGATGTATCAAAAGATGAACAAACAGTTGTTCATGTGTTTCTACGAATAATAGAAATGCGAAAAGAGTTTGATTTCTTAAACATGGTGTTTTTGGATGATATAAAAAAATATTATCCAAAAGCAAATCAGGAGTTGATTGATCAACAGAACCGTGGAGTTGTACATATTAAGCAGTTTTTAGAGGAAGGAATGGCCCAAGGTGTAATAAGAAAAGATTTGAACATAGAGGTGGTTTCATTTTTATTGCAAGATAGTAATCGTACATTTATAGATGCTACACGATTAACAAACAAATCTTTTACAGACTGGGAACTGTTTTTTACTACAATGATTAACTTTATCCGTGGTATTTCTACTGCAAATGGCATAGAAATTGTTGATACATTTCTAACAAAGTATTATTCAGATATAAACGTATAAAAAACAAAACAAGATAGAATGATTATGAAAGTAAAGCTAAACAAAACAATACAAACAATATCCTTATCGATAGGTTTGTTCTTGTTTTCCGCAACAATGTATGCTCAAGAACCTAAGAGCACAGCTACCAATTTAAATGAAGCTGACCAAACAGTAGGTGACAGTTTGATTATAGATATTGAGACAGCACTGTCAATAGCTATGAATGAAAGTCCTACAATAAAGGTGGCCAACATGGAGATTGAGAAAAAGAAGTATACAAAGAAAAGTACTCAGTCGTCTCTTTTTCCACAAATTGACGCGGTAGGACAATACACAC
>CAZBVD010000516.1:0-1420 GCA_964495235.1 uncultured Dysgonomonadaceae bacterium
GGCTCATACACCTCTTCAATAGTTCCAGGGTCGTCGCCAATAGCAGTGGCAATAGTAGTGATGCCTACAGGCCCACCACGAAATTTATCAATAATAGTAACAAGAATCTTATTGTCCACCTCGTCTAATCCAAACTTATCTATATTAAGCGCCTCTAAGGCGTAAAGAGCAATCTCTTTGTCAATCTTACCTGTACCCTTCACTTGTGCAAAATCGCGCACACGACGCAACAATGCGTTCGTTATACGAGGGGTTCCTCTACTACGTGATGCAATTTCCAAAGCAGCATCTCTTTTACACTCAACCCCCAAAATAGAGGCCGAGCGCAATACAATGGCCTCTAATGTTTCCACATCGTAATACTCTAAGTGCATATTTATGCCAAAACGAGCTCGTAATGGACTTGTAAGCAACCCACTTCTTGTGGTAGCACCAATAAGAGTGAACGGATTTAAATCTATTTGAATAGAACGTGCACTTGGTCCTTTATCAATCATTATGTCAATACGATAATCTTCCATAGCACTATAAAGGTACTCCTCAACAATGGGTGACAGACGATGAATCTCGTCTATAAACAAAACATCGTTCACCTCCAAGGAGGTGAGCAATCCTGCCAAATCGCCAGGTTTATCAAGCACAGGACCCGATGTAACTTTAAAACCCACATTAAGCTCATTGGCTATAATGTTCGATAAAGTAGTTTTGCCCAATCCAGGAGGACCATGCAGCAAAACGTGGTCTAACGACTCGCCACGCATACTTGCAGCACTTACAAATATTTTAAGATTTTCAACAACCTTGCTTTGTCCGCTAAAGCTCGAAAAGGATAAAGGACGTAAAGCGTTCTCAAACTCTCGTTGTTCGTTGTCTTGTAAGTTTTTATTTTCGTGAAAATCGAAATCTTCTTCCATAGAGTTTATTAGTTAATGTTAGCTTCGCAGGCTACCTTGCTGGCCCGAATCTCCAGATCCGTGCCAGCTATATACACAATCTGATAAAGCACAAGTCAGAGACTTGCTCTAGCATAACAACCTTTCTGATATCAGCAGTATTGCTAGCGTGTAATGATACAAAGATTGATTATACAAAAATAGCTATAAAACACCAATCTAGGAAAAGAATGTTTTGGCAGATTATTTATTGAGTTTGCTAAGAGCAACCAATTTTCTCACATTCCTCTGCATCCCCACCAATTTTGCCCTTTTCACCGCAGATTTAGAGAATAAGCTGCTAAATTGTTCTTGATTCATAGTTTGCAGTGTCTCCAAATCAAGCGAAAGAAACTCGGGAGAAGGATTAAACTCGGGCGTGTTATGAGGCTTTGAAAATCTATTCCAAGGACACACCATTTGACACACATCGCACCCATAAACCCAATTGCCTGTATCTACAGCCTCATCTTGTTCACCTTTTTTCT